>CAKUMP010000084.1 GCA_934667795.1 uncultured Chthoniobacterales bacterium
TCACTGCGCATTTTATTTACGCGTTACACAAACCGATGGACAAATTGCATGGACCTCACCCGTGTATCTGGAAAAACACGCTCAGCCCCCCGGAAGCGGCGCCATTTGAAACCATGCTTCGAATTCAGGCACATTATCGTATTCCGACTGCCAGGAGCCCGGCTGGTTTGCATTTTCTTTCCCGATCGTATTGTCCTGTTCAAACTGCGTCTGCAATTCCTTGGAGAGGGGAGGCATTTCAGGTAAAGCAAGGAGAAAGAAGGGGATTCCATTTGCAAAGAAAAAACTGCCGGGAATGTTCCCTGTCATCCAGGCCGTTTCTCCTGTCCAGTGTTCCGGTTTTTTTGAAACGATCTGATGCAGGTTCTCACTGGCTGATCCGGAAAACAGCTTTTGCAGATACTCGATATACGGCTGTGGGGAGTCCGCATTGGCAGCCGCAAACGCAATCACGCGTAAAGTAAATCCATTTTGCGCATACCCACGTTTCAATTGGGTCTGCGCATGTTCCGCCTTCAGAAAATCTTCCGCGACAAGAATCAGTGCATTTTTCAACTTCTCGTCTTTTGTCAGATAATAGTATTCGATCAGCCCGTCGGTCCCACCAAACACATGGAAAAACATGCTGGTTCCATTCAAGGAATCCGTGCTGGCAGTCACTTTTTTAATGGCAGGAAATTCGATATCCGGTTCCATGTCTATCCCTTCCGGTGTAATGAACGTATGGATATACGTTTTGAGCGTATTCCAGCGTGCCGGCTCCGCCGCCAGCTCCGCATACGCAAGCAGACCCTGAATACGACCGCTATGCGCCGCATCTACATAGACACGTTTCTGAAGATAAATCTTATCCGATAATTTTTGTATGACATCCCGGGTTCGGTGATCTCCGGTGAGGAAATAATGGAGTTTGTATTCGGTTGCGGTGGTTTGTCGTTCTTCATGATTTCCATCGCTCCAGTGCTGGACGCCGTGTCGGGTGCCTGTTCCAAACCATTTTCCATCATGTCGCACGACCACATCACGAGAATGCCGAGCGAGTGCTTCTGCGGCAAAAAACACGTCTCGATTTCCGGTGCGGAGATAATCGCGTTGCAACATCCAGTTCGGCAGCCCCTCCGTATTCGTCCAGCCCCAGCGTCCATTATCAAACGCCCAGTCATTTTGGGTAAAATAATCGAGAATGCGTTCGCTGCGGTCCGGACGTTTCTTTTTGGCAAGTTCAGGATCATTCAAACGTGCGCGGAGTGCGTCAGGGGAAAATATCCACCCATAGCCACCGCGAAAATGGTGTTGTACATCTCCAAAATGCCAAAACCCATACCAGCGGTAATGTTTTTGATGAAACAACAGGAAGTCGCGCAGGTTATGAAGGTTTTCATAAGCCGGTGCAAATTTTTCTACAGGGGCTTCCGGGATACTCGCCAGCGTGGACTGATACCAGTCCGCTCCCGCATAAACCAACGGACGGCTCTGAAAATCAGCATTCTGACTGGCCGACGCCTCTGCGGATCCCGAATCAGGAGATTCAAAATTCAAATACACTTCGTTCGATCGTGACACCCCGACGAACGGGTCATTAGGGTAATAACTTTCTGTCACCCATTTATTATTATCCGTCACCGATTCCCCTTGCGAACGATGCGGGTAATTCGAGTAACGACGGACATCCATCGGATGCGAGGATGCGGGCCACAAGCCAATTGTTATCAAATGTTGATCCGCATCGACTTTGAGTTCTTTTGGAAAAAGCTGCCACATGGAACGAATGCCAACCGTGAGTGAAGCGTTCTGATCCGCCACGCGTACCCACCCTTGCGCATGCGCACCGGTTGCAAGCGTTTCCTGTGTTTGATTCTCAGATTTCCAGACGCGATAATGGTTATAATTGCTCTGATGCAAAGCAACCATTCCTTTATACGGGACTTTTAAAATTTCGTCCTCCAGCGCTGTTTCGACCGTACCCGTTTCAGGGTCAAAAGCAATCGGCAGGACCAGGCCCATTTCGCTCAAATAGGTCGTGCGTGGGTCTTGAAAAAGAAATTCTGCCGTATGCATACAATGAAGCATCCCGGACCCTGCAAACAATTGAAAACGAAGAATGATTCGCGTCGGTTCTTTCCCTGTTGCCACCCCTTCCAGTTTCACAACCGCCCGCAAGGGCCCCGTTTCTTCCAATGTCAACGACTCAACTTTTAAAAAGCTCGTGTCCAGTTCCCCCGCAATCTGCCGATTCCCGGAAACCACATTTTCATCTGCCCGCAAATAGTGCACAAATGCCGGTGCTTTGGGCGATTCCTGATCCAGCAACTCCCGCCCCTGCAGTCGGATCGACTGCAACCAGTTTTCTCCTTTAGAAAAACGAACGGTCAGGACACCTGTGGAAACTTCAATCGATTCCTCCTCAGCGTGTGCGCTCAAAACCGTTTGTGCCACCGCAGGTTCCAGACTCTGCCCAAAAATGACTTCCACCGGACGCTTCGAACCATCACGCAACGTAAGCTGCATTACACGCGACATCAATTCTTCCTCTCCCGCTTGTTTCAAAGACTCAGGGTTCAAAGGAAACGTCAGAACCGACCATTTAATACTGCCATCCGGCCAGAACCCAATCGGATCAGACTGCACCGGAACTTCTTTCCCATCCAATTTCACCCGAACCACATCCTTTGAGGCAAATGTCCCTTGGGGAAAAGGAACTCCACTGACAACATACCCCTCAGAAGTACCCAATGGCAGAGAAGCCAGCCAGGGTTCCAGAGTTTCACTGTCCGGCGTGTCAGCGAATTCCGGATCCGGTACATGCGCAAGCACGGCTTCCTGACTGAAATGGCCGGAAATAAAAATGCTATGCTCCGCTCCAAATAAGGCTTGTTTATCCGCAGATGCAACATCCAGCGGCTGCGCCGACGCCATCCAGAGCCCAACCTTGACCATTCCTCCACCCACCGCATGCACACGTAATGATTTCGGCGCATGTTCCCGAAGCTGAGGATAATAAATGACCACTCCTCCGCTCTGGTCATACACACGAAACCACGGCGGAGCATCCTCCCCACGCTGCATGGTCAAAAGGCTTGTCGTCGGAGTTTCCCGACGCCAAAGGTGAAAAGAATCCGGAGATTCCTGATCAAATGCAAAGTCCTGCCAGACGTTCAGTTCCGGCTCTTTCAATAACTGTCCCACCGTGTTGGTGTGAAAATGATAAAAATAGCGTGTATCCCAGTGCATCCCATGGTCTCCCGGCATCCAGACCCGTTTTCTTTCGTCCAACGCAAGCGGAAGCTGCCATTCAAGACTTCGTATCTGAACCCCCTGGAAATCAGCAGCAGGATCCAAATGCACTTGTACCTGCACCACCGTCTCCTCTTCCGGAAAGGAATAGGTAATACGTGCAGGAATTTTCCCCGAATCCCATTCTATCGCCCCCTCAACGCGAATTCCCCCCTCATGCAGCACCGCTGATACCGGTTGAAAGGTGGCCGCCAGCACACTCCCATCCAATTGATTTCCCGACTGAGACACTCCCTCCCGACGCACCAACTCCGCCACCAGAGGCGGTTCAATATTCCCATCCACCAGCACCTTTCCCTCCACCTGCAGCGCATAAATACTCCCGGTCGCAGAAAATGTCACCGATCCATTCGAGAAATCATGACGATAATCCGCAAGCGTTATCGTCTTCTCTACAACCGGCGTAGGTTGTACCTCCCCACCAGAATCCACCTCCACACGATCCGATGCATTTTCACGACCACAGCCGACAATCAAAACAGATCCCAGCAAAACACAAACGATAATAGGTATTTTCATTTCGGTTCATTCAAGGTTGTCCAGAGTTTTAATTTGAGTGCGTTACGAGCGGCAGCAGCTTCTGCGAGTTTTTTGGATGAGCCTTGACCGGAGCCGAGTTGGAGGTCTCCCCAAAGGACATTGGTTGTGAAAACTTTTTGATGTTCCGGGCCTTCTTCAGAAACGAGGTGATAGACCGGGCTTTGCGGAGAAATGGACTGTAAAATTTCCTGAAGATTTCCTTTCGGATTATGATCCGACGGATTGGAAGAAAAGGCATCAATTTGTTCCTGCGCTTCCCGGGAAATGAACTCATAAACACTTTCGAGGCCACTATCCAGATAGATTGCGCCAATCAGTCCTTCAAAAGCATCGGACATAATGGAGGAGCGCTCGCGCCCCCCAGCCGCTTCTTCCCCACGTCCCATCATCAGATATTTTCCAAGATCAATTTTGTCTGCCAGCACTTTTAACCCGGAGCGCGACACCAGACGGGAACGGAGTTTTGTCAGCTCTCCTTCAGGGAAATCGGGAAATCTCCGATAAAGAATATCCGTAAAAACCAATTCGAGGACCGCGTCTCCGAGAAATTCGAGACGCTGGTTATCAAAAGATCGGTGATGCTCTTCATGACGCAGACTGGAATGTGTCAGTGCCTCTGCGAGCAAAAGAGAGTTGCGAAATTTATATCCAATACGTTTCTCCAAAGGGTTCATCATTGTGAAAGTACTTGCGTGAAGTTTTATATTTGCATCGCCGGTTATTGCCACTCCCAACCATTCCACCAGAGTGGTTTTTGCAAAGTGGTATCATAAAGCATATCGCCGACCTTCGGATTGGCAGGGCGTTGTTCCGCGGGCAATGCGAATGAACGGGTTTCAGGCAACCAGGCATACTGGTTATTTTCCTGTTTTACATAAACATAATGACGGTTTTCAAAAAAACAGGTCGAACCTGCACCGCCGGTTCGTTCCAGCGAATCCACCATCCCGTAATGCACGATCACTTGATCCTGGTTTTCTCCTCGAACCCGTACAGGAACACCCTTTTGCGCATAATGCGTCATTTTGGTCCGTTCGATCAGAATATCCGTTGAATTTTTGGAAATATAAATGGCATTGGAATGCGTGACTTCCTCTGGCGTATCAAATCCGGATCGGAAGGTAGTCACATCTGCACCCTGGACGAATCCACCGGAGACCGTCACATGGTGTGCGCCTTCCGGACCGCCTATCGTAATTCCCGGAAATGTCCCGGGCTGACTCAGCCCGTTGAAGGCCACCATCGGAGAAATGATATCCACATTCCAGCACGTACTCAATGCAATCCCGGACTTCGCGTTTGCCCGACAGATCACTCCCATCAATGTAATATCCGTGCCACGAACATAAATCCCTCCCGAGCCATTTTCTTCATACAACCCGCCTACTACTAAAAAATGGGCTGGTAAAACGGCTATCCGATCGCTGTTTGTGTCGGGACTATCACCCCCACTCCGATTGATATCGAGCCCGCTGCCGGAATTTTTCCGCGCACGGATGCCGGAAATCTGCACACGCCCGACGACGCCAAAATCCTGATCATTCAAAGGACCGGTTTTAATATAAATGCCACTCCCGTTATTATTCTCCACCAGGATATTTTCTATCACCAACGCTTCTCCGCCAGCGTAGGCATCCAGTCCATTTCCATTTGGCCCCTCTACTCCATTATTCGAGGATTCTCCTCCCATCAGCGTCACATTTCTGGCATTTTTACGAAGTTTGATCCCATCCAGACGGTTGAGTGACGCCCGGCAGGAATCGATCGTTAATAATCGCACATCATTCACTTCTATCCCGAAATTTAGCGCGGCCTGTGTCTGACAATCCCGTAAAATAATCCCGGAATTAGGCGTTTCATTGTTGTCTCGGCCTATGCTGATCCCGGAACGAAACCCATACGTGTGCACATCCTGGATTTTCACCGCGTTGGAACCATGTACGATTTCAATTGCCGCTCCCTTGGGTTTCCCACGCTCTCCTGTCTGGACCAACGACAATTGGTCAATCGTGACTTCTGAAGCATTTTCGACGCGTATCAGATCCTGTTCAGGAGGCGTAGCAACTTCCAGAACGGTGACTCCGGGGCCAGCACCCGAAAGGCGAAAATTCGAGGGGACTCGGATCTGCGAAGATAAAAGAAACCGCCCGGCAGGAAGCTGGATGTGCCGCTCTCCATCTTCCTTCAATGCCTCAATCGTTGCCTGAAGGTGAGATGCAAACTCTTCCGGTGCCTCCGGAGGCGAAAACTCAACAGACGCACCATAAAGACATGAAAAAGAAAAAATTGCTAAAGTGCAACTGAATGAAAAAATACGCTTTTTGACCATAAAAACTAAAAAATCACTGGTCTTGTCCGAATGTTATTAATATTTACCATACTGAACAATAATTCCTGATAGCACAAGTATAAACCTGACGAGGGACACCTTTGCCAGCATATAATTTTAACTAATAGCTTTACGCAATCAAAGTAGAGCATTAGAACGCAGTTTATGAGGAATGAACAGAATCCGATCAATCTGGAACAGGAAATTTCATGGTTACGGAGCCATCTGGTCGATGAAGTCCTTGTATTCTGGGAGAAACATGCGCTGGATTCACGCGGAGGAATTTTTACTTGTATCCGCGATGATGGAAAAATCGTAAGTGAGGACAAATGGCTGTGGAGCCAATGGCGAGCTGTATGGATTTTTTCCATGGCCTGGATGAAATATGGAAGACGCGACAAATGGCTGGAAACCGCAAAAGGAATTGCAGATTTTTGTATCGCTCACGGGTGGACAGGAGACGGTTGGGCATTACGGATGAATGGAAATGGAGAAATACAAGCAGGGCATGACAGTTTTTATGTCGATTGTTTTGCCATCTATGGCTTATCCGCATTATTTCAGGCAACGGGTGAGAAAAAATATCTGGAATGGGGGAACCGGACAGCAGAGGTCATGATGAAAGCCCTGGCTTTGCCTCAGGAGCAATTACCCTGCTGGCCTTACCCCGTACAGACAGGGGCAAGAGTCCATGGGGTCGCTATGATGGGGGCATTCAATTTATTTGCACAGTATCAGGTCAGCGGAGATACACGCCAGTTAGAATGGGTAAAAAACTTGTCGGACGAAATTTTCGAGAAATTTTATTGCCCGGAGCGGGATGTTATTCTGGAGCGACGCCGTGCGGATGGGGGAATGCTTCCCGGACCAGCGGGATCGGTGATTGTCCCGGGGCATGTGATTGAGAACATGTGGTTTCAGATCCATATTGCACAAGCACTGGGAGCAGGGCAGGAAGCACGGATTCTGGAATGTGTGCGATTGATCCGACGGCATCTGGAATCAGGCTGGGATTCAGAATATGGTGGACTTTTTCTGGCAATCGATGCCGATGGGGGAAAAGAAATCGGTTGGGCATATGCAGATACAAAATTGTGGTGGCCACACACAGAAGCATTAGCCGCTCTGGCTGTCAGTTATCAAATCACGGGAGAAAGCTGGTGTCAGGAATGGTATCAAAAAGTCAAAGATTATTCTCTGAAAACATTTTATCAGCCGGAATTTGGGGAATGGACACAAAAACGAGACCGCCAGGGGCACGCTCTGGAAGAAGTTGTCGCTTTACCAGTCAAAGATCCCTTTCATTTACCTCGTGGATTAATGATTGCTATGGAAGCATTTACAGAACGGTATAGATATCCAGAATAAGCCGGATTAATAGAAAAATTTTAATTTTATAATCTTGCGATATATGGCCGGGTGAAATATATCTGAAAAAGGAGATATTATATTATGATAAAAGCAATAAATTTACTGAAAACCGGAATGTTCGTTTGTATTTTAGGAGCATCCGCACTGATGGTTGGCTGCGAACAAAAAGGACCTGCTGAAAAAGTAGGAGAATCCATTGATAACGCTGCTGAAGAAGCAAAAGACGCTGCCAAAGATGCAGCAGATGCAGTCAAAGACGCGGCAGAGTAAGTTTTAAGAAAGTTTAGAAACTTTCTCAAAATCTTAAAAAAACAGTTCCGGGAGCGATTTACTGCTCCCGGAATTTTTTTTTAAAGATTAAAAGCGTTGTGGGCGAGATTTGCGGCAGCTTCAATCTCGGATTCATTCAGAATCACTGCGATTTTAATTTCAGATGTCGAAATCATCTGGATATTGATGCCTCCCTGGCTGAGAGCATCGAATAATTTTGCAGCCACACCGGAATGGGAACGCATCCCGATTCCAACGACCGAAAGTTTGGCGATCCCGGATTTTGCCGTAAACCCACCCGCCTGAACTTCTTCAAGAATCGGTTTCAGATTTCTCTCCACTTTTGGAAGCTCATCGGAATTCAAAGTAAAGGAAATATCGGTGGTCCCTTCCTGGGAAATATTCTGGACAATCACATCAATAATGACATTTTCATCTGCTAATGAATTAAAGATCTTTGCTGCCACCCCGGGGGTATCCGGAACCTGGTGAATCGTGACTTTTGCCTGATTTTTTTCGATGCTGACGCCTCGAATAACAACATTTTCCATACTCATGGTTTCTTCCTTTACAATAGTGCCGGGTTGGTTTGCGAAGCTGGATTTCACTTCGAAAGTAACTTGAAATTTCTTTGCAAATTCTACAGAACGCGATTGCATGACCTTGGAACCGGAACTGGCCATTTCGAGCATTTCATCATAAGAGATTTCCGCAATTTTGCTCGCGTTTTTCACAATTCTGGGATCACAGGTATAAACGCCATCCACATCGGTACAAATCTGACATAGATCCGCCTTGATCGCTGCAGCAATGGCAATCGCTGTCAAGTCCGACCCCCCACGCCCCAGAGTTGTGATTTGTCCTTCTTGTGTCTGCCCCTGAAAACCGGCCACAATCACCACGTTCCCGTCATTCAAATAACGATGGATTTTTTCAGGCGAAATATTGGAAATTTTTGCTTTGGTATGAAACCCATCCGTAATAATCCCAGCCTGTGCCCCGGTCAGTGAAACAGCAGAACCTCCCAGTTTCTGAATCGCCATCGCCATCAAAGCAATCGTGGTTTGTTCTCCTGTTGCAAGAAGAACATCCATTTCTCGTTCCGGCGGAACAGGAATCACTTCCTTCGCCAGTTTAATCAAAGAGTCTGTGACGCCAGACATGGCAGAAACAACGACGACTACCTTGTTCCCTGCCTTTTGAGTTTCCAGAATACGTTGCGCAACACTGCAAATCCGTTCAGGGTTTGCAACAGAGGTGCCTCCATATTTTTGAACGATTGTTGCCATAGTAAATAGTGATAATTAACGAGGACGTTTACGTGAAGGGTTAGAACGACTACTCCGGGAGGAGGTACGAGCGTTCTGTCCGCGGTCAGAACGGCTCGGGCGGTCGGAGCGACCCGGACGATCGCTACGATCCGAATAACGGGGACGATCGGAGCGGTCAGAACGGCCCGGACGATCGCTGCGATCCGAAT
>CAKUMP010000085.1 GCA_934667795.1 uncultured Chthoniobacterales bacterium
AAGTATCGATCGAATGGAGATCTCCATGAATACGGAATGCGGGTGTCGAATAGGCTTTTAAATGGACATCAGACGCCTGGTTTTTGATTGCGGATTCGAGTAACTGGAGAAATTCCTGGAAGGTTGCGGACATAGAGTAGTGAGCGTTAAAGTTTTTCCAATCGTTTACGGAGGGTGGCGCGGGTGATCCCCAGAAGTTTAGCAGCGCGGACCTGGTTATGATCGGTTTTTTCCATAGCGAAGCGAGTAAATTCGCGTTCCATCCAGGGGAGGAGAGGTTCTTTCGGGGTTTTTAGTGCATACTCCAGCAGAAACTGGATACAGGCTTCCGGCGACAGGGGAGAACCGGGCGCAGTCGCAGAAGAGGTGGACGTTCCGGCACTCTGCAGAGAAATTTCGCTGGTCGTAAACGGGATTTCGTGAGGGAGGATAATATTCGAGTGGGTCAGGACAGAGGCTCGTTCCAGCGTGTTTTCCAGTTCCCGGACATTTCCTGGCCAGGAATGGTTTTCGAGCAGTTTTGCCGCATCGGCAGAAAGTTTGAAATGCGGAAGGCGTTTGCGTTGCGAAATGCGTTGCAGAAAATATTCTGCCAGCAGGAGGATGTCCTCTTTCCGTTCACGGAGCGCAGGAAGATGAATGTGGACGACATTGAGTCGATAAAATAAATCTTCGCGAAAACGTTTCTGTTGAATATCTTTTTCGAGGTTCCTGTTGGTGGCTGCCAGAATGCGGACATCCGCACGGAGCGTACGGGTTCCACCGACTCGTGAAAATTCTCCGTTCTGGAGGACGCGGAGTAATTTGCTTTGCAGCGACATCGGCATGTCGCCAATTTCATCCAGAAAAAGTGTGCCGGAATCGGCCTGTTCAAAGCGTCCGATTTTTTGAGCGATAGCTCCGCTGAATGCCCCTTTTTCGTGCCCGAAAATTTCGCTTTCGAGCAGGTTTTCCGGGATAGCTGCGCAATTGATCGCAAGAAAAATATTGGGACTGCGACGCCCGTAATGATGAATCGCGCTGGCGACCAGCTCTTTTCCCGTCCCGCTTTCACCGGTAATCATGACGGGAGCATCGCTGGGGGCCACGCGACCAATCATTTTAAATACCTGCTGCATGGCGGGGGATTGTCCCACAATACTGTCCTTATGCTGTTCGATCGTTAATTGCGGTTTCGTTGTGGAAGCCCGGTCACGATCCGTTTTGGTTCGCAGTGCTTCCTGGACCACCACCTTGAGATTGAAAGGGAGTTCTTCTTTGCGAATAAAATCGAATGCCCCCAGTTTCATGGATTCGATCACCGCCTGTGTGCTTCCGAAAGCACTGTTCAGAATGACCAGAGCGTGTGGGGTAATCTGACGGATTTTGGAAAGAAGCTCGAGCCCGGAATCGGGTTGAAGGTGGAGTTCGGAAATAATCAGGTCGGGCGAATGATCCAGAAAAAGCTGATACGCATCGCGGGAATTCGACGCCGTAAAGAGCTGGGTCTCCGGCGTGGTGAGCTGACGCTGTACCCAGTCCAGAAAATCGGATTCGGGATCTACTACAAGAATAGAATGGTGAGTCGGATGATGAAGATGCATGGTCACATTAAACGCCTCCAAACCTTCTGTGACGGCGGTGAAAACTGTCGATTGCAACCAGCAGGTCCTGCTTTGTGAAATCGGGCCAGTGTTTTTCGGTGATATAAAATTCGGTATAACTGAGTTGCCAAAGCAGGAAATTCGAAAGTCGAAGTTCGCCGGACGTTCGAATGAGCAAGTCAGGATCGGGAAAATCTTTTGTATAAAGGTGCTGCTGGATCGTTTCGATGGAAATATCTTCGGGAGCCAGCGTATGATTGGCGGTTTTGGTCGCAATCTGGCGGACCGCGTCCACGATTTCATCCCGGGCGCCATAACTGAGTGCCAGAATGAGCGTAATCCGGGTATTCTGAGCCGTTTTTTCAATGGCGTTTTGTAATGCTCTGGAACAGGAAGGGGGGAGATCCTGGAGGCGTCCAATCGCTTTCAGGCGGATCCCTTCCTTGTGCATTTCCTCTGTACGCGTTTTAAGAAAACGTTCCAGAAGGTGCATCAGCGCGGAGACTTCCGCTTGCGGCCGTTTCCAGTTTTCAGAAGAAAACGCATAAAGCGTAAGATAAGAGACCCCGGCTTCAATGCAACCCTCGACCGCTGCCTTCACGGAATCCGACCCCTTTTCATGCCCTTTGATACGGGGATATCCACGCTCATTCGCCCATCGACCATTTCCATCCATAATGATGGCAATATGCTTTGGTAGGTGCCGAACTGCTGATGATTCTGTCATTCTTTAATAAACTAAATTGAAAATAGAGTTTCCGTCGATGTCATTCCCTTCGCAAGAGAAATTTCATCTCCAAAAACAAGAGAAATCCGGTAAAAATCGACTCTAGGTAAGAAAAAATGATAAAAACGAGAGAAAAAGTGCAAAATCTTTGTGCGATTTGAGGTCAGGCATTGCAATTATTTGGAAAATGGTTTGAACTTATGGAATGACCAAATTCCTGACAAAAGGAGAAACAGGCAAAAATTAATCCATGAGCTCATCCATCAGTTTTCAAAACGTTGAATTATTAGACGAAAACTATTCCCGCTGGCGCGATAACCCGAGATCGGTCGACCCTGAATGGGCGGCATTTTTTGAAGGGTTCGAGTTAGGTACGATTCATTTAAAGAATCGCATTAAAAAGGCCGAAACTGCTGCTTTGGAAAATGGCGGCGGCGACGGGAATTTCCAGCGCCAGGTAGATATGTTGATTTACAGCTACCGTGATATCGGGCATACGCTGGTAGATTTGGACCCACTGGAACGGGAAGTCCCCGTTCAACCATTGCTGGATCCTGAAGAGTTCGGCTTCAAACCAGGTGATCTGGATAAAGAGGTTTCATCCAAATATTTTCTACGAGGTAAACGATTACCTCTCCGCGATTTGATTGCTGAATTAAAAAAGATTTACTGCAATTCGATTGGTGCGGAATTCATGTATATCCAGAACCCGCATATCCGACATTGGCTGCGGGACCGAATTGAGTCTTATGTGGACGAGATTCCGACGCGTGATCAAAAGCTCAGAATGCTGGAAGTGCTGTTGGAGGTCGAGGGGTTTGAAGGGTTTCTGCATGCGAAATATGTGGGGCAGAAACGTTTCTCCCTCGAAGGAGGAGACGCACTGATGGTGATTCTCGATACGTTGCTTCAGAATTCCCCGGAGGCTGGCGTGGAAGAAATGGTAATGGGGATGGCGCATCGCGGGCGCTTGAGTGTGTTGGCAAATTTTCTGCATAAATCACCGGAATTGATTTTTAATGAGTTTTCAGAAAACTTTGTTCCGCAGATGGTTGCCGGTGACGGGGACGTGAAATACCATTTGGGGTATGAATCCGTACGGGAAACGCTGGACGGGAAAAAAGTGGAGATCCGTCTGGCCGCAAATCCGAGCCATCTGGAAGCGGTAAATCCGGTGGTGGAAGGCAAGGTGCGGGCGAGACAAAGAATCCGGAAGGATACGAAGGAAAGAAAACGGGTGGTTCCGGTCTTGATCCACGGGGATGCGGCATTCGCCGGTCAGGGGATTGTGGCCGAAGTCCTCAATATGTCTCAGTTGCCCGGATATCGTACGGGAGGAACGATCCATATTATTGTCAATAACCAGATCGGGTTTACGACTTTACCGGCGGACGCGCGTTCGACTCCTTATGCGACAGACGTGGCGAAGATGATCGAAGCTCCCATTTTTCACGTGAATGGTGATGACCCTGTGGCGGTGGCATTTGTTTCCCGCCTGGCCCTCGCTTTCCGTCAGGAATTTGGGCGGGATGTGGTCATCGATATGTATTGCTACCGGAAGCATGGCCATAATGAAGGGGATGAACCATTTTTCACTCAGCCTAATATGTATAAGCTGATCAAAGAACATCCGACTCCCGCGACCTTATATGCGCAAAAACTGGTGACGGCAGGTGAGGTGACAGAAGAGGAAGTGGAAAAACTGCGGGAAAAAATTACCCGACAACTGGAAACCGCACAGGAAAATGTCAATGCGGCATCACAGGTGAACGGAGAGGATGAGGCGAAAAAAGGCTCGACTGCGATTGAACAGGTTCCTTTTAATTTTGACTCGGTAGATACCAGTATCAGCAGCGAGTTGCTGGGGAAAGTCGCTAATGCGCTGACAACGGTACCGGAAGATTTTGCTGTTTATCCAAAGTTGAAACGGATTCTGCTGGATCGGCGCTCACAGATTTTCAAAGAAGGTGGTCCATATGACTGGGGATATGCGGAAGCGCTGGCCTTTGGGTCGCTGTTGGCGGAAGGGACACCGGTGCGGTTGTCCGGACAGGATTGCCGCCGAGGGACGTTCAGTCATCGCCATAGTGTTTTATATGATGAAAATACCCGGGAGCGCTATATTCCGCTGCTGAATATTTCAGAAGATCAGGCGCAGTTCTGTGTATATAACAGTTTGTTATCAGAAGCTGCCGTTTTGGGCTTTGATTATGGATATGCACAGGATTATCCTTCAATGCTTTGCCTCTGGGAAGCACAGTTTGGAGATTTTGCGAATGGCGCCCAGGTGATTATCGACCAGTTCATTGTGTCAGCAGAATCCAAATGGGGCAGACCCAGTGGGATTGTGATGCTGTTGCCTCATGGTTATGAAGGGCAGGGGCCGGAACACTCCAGCGCACGTCTGGAACGGTTCTTGCAGGCATGTGCGGATGAAAATATCCAGGTCTGTTATCCATCCACTCCGGCGCAGTATTTCCATATGCTGCGAAGACAGAAACGCCGCCCATTTACGAAGCCATTAATTGTCATGACTCCCAAGAGCATGTTGCGCTCCCCACATTGTGTGTCCTATGAACAGGATTTCACCAGTGGACAGTTTGAGGAAATTCTGGATTCTCCTCTGCTGGGAGAAAAAGACGAGGTGAAACGCCTCGTTTTCTGCACCGGTAAAATCTATTACGAACTGCTTGAGCATCGTAATACGCATAATTTACGGGATGTGGCGGTGATACGTATTGAGCAGTTGTATCCGTTTCATCATGAAAAATTCCTGCAAATCGCCACACAATATCCCCAGGTGGAAAAATGTGTCTGGTGTCAGGAAGAACCGCAGAACATGGGGGCCTGGAATTTCATTGGCTGGACATTGAGCCAGTATTTGAATCAGGAAGTGTGCTATGCGGGACGGGATGCAAGTGCAAGTCCGGCAGGCGGAAGTCTGGCTCGTCATAAAAAACGTCAAAGAGAAGTTGTTGAATCTGCTTTTTCTGTGTAAAAGTTAATTACATTTAAACATTTTAGAATATTTATGAGTACTGAAATTAAGATCCCATCCGTAGGTGAGTCCATTAGCAGTGGAGTGATAGCGACCTGGCATCAGCAAAACGGAGGATTTGTAAAAAAGGGCGATTTACTGTTTACACTGGAAACGGATAAGGTTTCTCAGGAAATTACAGCCGAAGAAGAAGGAAAGCTGGAAATCAAGGCGGCTGAAGGGGATGAAGTCCAAATCGGACAGGTGGTTGGCTTGATTGATACCTCGGCAAGTGCTCCGGCTGGAGACGCTGCGCCTGCTGCTCCTGCACCGGCGGCTTCAGAAAGTGCTGCTTCGGCACCCAAGGAAGAGAAAAAAGAAACGGCTGCACCTAAACCTGTCTCAGAAGCAGTGGAACAACAGTCACCTGCGGTTCGTCGGATTATGACCGAACAGTCGGTTTCTCCTGCAGATGTCGAAGGCACGGGTAAAGACGCGCGCATTACAAAAGAAGATGTTCTGGAATTTCTGAAAAATCGCCCGGAAGCACCTGCTGCTGAAGTAAAGGGAGAAGTGGTGGATGCACCAGCTCTCAAAGTGGCATCGGCATCTGCACCTGATGACGACGCAACTCCTTATACGACGCGTAAACGCCTTTCGCCTCTGCGTCGTAAAATCGCAGAACAACTGGTTTCGGTTCAGCAGACGTCTGCCATTTTAACGACATTTAATGAATGTGATATGTCGAGCGTGAAAAACCTGCGTGCAAGAATGCAGGATGGGTTCCAGAAACGGCATGGAATTAAATTAGGCTTCATGTCGTTTTTCATTAAAGCAGCCGTCCGCGCATTGCAGGAAGTCCCTGCGATCAATGGAAGAATTGATGGAGAAGATTTCGTTCAGAACCATTTCTACGATATCGGAGTCGCTGTCGGAACAGAAAAAGGTCTGGTGGTTCCCGTGATTCGTGGAGCAGATCGCAAGAGCTTCGCCGAAATCGAACAGGATATTCTGGATTATGGACAAAAGGCCAGAGAAGGAAAAATCAAAATTGATGACCTTCGTGGCGGCGTTTTCACCATTTCCAATGGCGGGGTCTATGGATCATTGATGAGTACCCCGATTCTGAACCCGCCACAGAGCGGAATTCTGGGGATGCATTCGATTCAGGATCGCCCGGTTGCGATCAAAGGACAGGTGGAAATCCGCCCGATGATGTACCTCGCCCTGAGTTACGACCACCGCGCCGTGGACGGAAAAGAAGCTGTGACCTTCCTGGTGAAAATCAAAGAAGCCATCGAAGACCCCATGTTGCTGGTGCTGTAATTCATTACGAATATCCTGGGAGCGCCGACGTCCCGTCGGCTGTCACCAAGGAGTATGCAACTGGGCAACATATCATTCAAAGCGGTGGGAATCACCGCAGGTATCCCTGCATTCTCATAAAAAAAACTTGAAAAATGTTTCTTTTGAGACTATGTTTTGAATCAAATGAAACGTTCTTCACTAAAAGAAAAATGTGATTGCGTGGGGGATTTCCAACCTCGGAGTGAGGGGAAGAAAAAGGATATCGTCGCTTCTTATATGTATCCAACAGAAGAAGCGTTGAAGCAAAAACAGACCCGTAGCATCATTCAGGAAATTCAGGCAGGGCTTTTAATTCAAGAATTGAATGTGTTTCAACGGACCCTGAACGTCGCTATGGAACGTTTGATTCCCATGCTGGGGATATCCAAAGCCACGTTTCATCGTCGGAAAGAAGCCGGGCGGTTGGGTGCGGATGAATCAGATAAATTGATTCGATATGCGCGTCTTACCGGCAAAGCGATAGAAGTCCTTGAAGGGATAGAAAACGCGCGTGCGTGGTTGCTCTCCCCACAGCATGGGCTTGGAGGCGAAATTCCTTTCGAATATGCGAAAACCGAAATTGGTGCCAGAGAAGTGGAAGACCTCTTGAACCGCATCGAATATGGAGTTTATACGTGATTCAAACGGCTTGGCGAATCGTTAAAACAAAACATGCCAAAACTGCTTTTAATGGTGAGGGCGCTGCTGTTGCCGGTGGACGCTGGAACTCTCAGGGCGTGAAAGTCGTTTATACCAGCGGGTTTAAGTCGCTTGCTGTACTGGAAACACTGGTACATTTGAATCCAAGCATTCCTTTGAGTTATGTGAGTTTTCAAATTCAATTTGAAGATACCTTTGTCAAAAAAATAACGGATTTACCGGCTGGCTGGCGAGAGATGCCACCCCCACGCTTCCTTCAAAAAATCGGAGACGAGTGGGTCGAAGAAGAACGCTCTGCAGTTCTGGAAGTTCCTAGTTCGATCTTGCCGACAGAATCCAATTTTCTTTTAAATCCCAAACATCCTGATTTTAAAAAAATCCTTATTGGAAAAGCGGAGACATTTCTTTTTGATCCACGCTTGATATAAAAGACCTGTTCCAGCAAATGTAAATTTTTTTTACATTTGCTTGCAAAATCAAAACAAACTTCCTTTACTCAAGTTTTATGACTGATTCAAACACCCCTATCACGGTAGGTATTGTCGGGCTTGGACGTGCAGGATGGAGTCTCCACCTGCAGCCCATTCTGAAACTAGATGGATTTAAAATTATTGCGGTTGCAGATCCGGTAGCGGAACGCACAGCGGAGGCCAGGGAGTTAACGGGATGCGAAGTTTTTTCTAATGTAGATGAACTTTTGGCCGGCTCTGATGCACAGGCAGTGGTGGTGGCAACGCCATCTTTCACCCATTATTCGGATGTGAAAAAAGTGCTTTTAGCGGGACGTCATTGTATCGCAGAAAAGCCATTGGCGATGCGCGTGGAGGAAGCCAGAGAACTGGTTGCCATTGCAAAGGAAAAGAACCTGAAAATGTTTGTCAATCACGCCCATCTTCATCGTGATGAGTTTTATCATCTGAAGGAAGTGGTGGACAGCAATATTCTGGGGCCAATTTTTGAAGTGCGTGCATGTTGGGCAGGGTATGCACGACGCTGGGACTGGCAGACTTTGAAGAAAAATGGGGGTGGACAATTGAATAATACCGCTCCTCATACATTGAGTATTGTGCTTCCGTTATTAGGAGCACCTGTAAAGAGCGTTTTTGCGGACCTTCGAAATATCAAAGATGCAGGTGATGCAGAAGATCATGTGCATTTGGTGATGACGGCAGAAAATGGAACGACAGCGGACGTGGTTGTGACTTCTGCTGTTGCTCTGAGCCAAGGACCAAAATGGATGCTTTGCGGGAAAAATGGAACGCTTGTGAGTGATGGCACCACCAGCACGATCCGTTATTATGACCCTGGCAAAGTAGAAGACCTGAGCGTATTGGATGCGGCAGCACCCGGGCGTCAGTATTTGAGAGAAACACTCCCATGGGAAGAGAAAACCCTGGAAGTAAAACCATCCGGTGTCGTTTCTTTCCATCAAAACGTTTTGGATGTGTTGCTTGGAAAAGCAGATCAGATTGTGACACCTGAAAGTACCGTAGAAGTGGTACGCGTGACCGAAATGGCACACGAATTTGCACAGTTCTAAATATTGATCACGTCATTGTGATAAAAGAGTATAAGGGAGGCATCATGAGGATGCCTCTCTTTTTTTTGCATGGAATGGGTATATTTGGAGTGCGGCGGTTTCCGCCGCTTTGGATCATAGCGAATGGGATGTACGAACCCCCATCGCATGGCGAAACT
>CAKUMP010000086.1 GCA_934667795.1 uncultured Chthoniobacterales bacterium
GTTCCGGCACGCCCCCTTCCGGTGCACTGAAGGATTCACTCAAACGCCCGGCCTCTCCCGTAGATAGGGAAACTGCCAGTACTGCACTTGTCATCACACTCGTCAGAATTCCGGAACGACGACGCCCACGCATCATCCCCAGCAACGCCCCTGCTCCCAACAATAATATCCCGACGCCTGCTTCTGGAATCACCTGCAATTCAAAGTCCTGATAAAGCCCACTCACATTGCTATTCCCTGCTCCCAGCCGCAATGCAAAATACCCCGCATCCACATTGGTCGCTCCATTATAAACAATCGATGCCAGCTCTGTATCTGCCACCCCTTCTTCTGTCAGCGACCAGAGCGATGCCTGAATCGTACTCCCAATCGCATCCACATTCAATTGATACAGGGTATTCGTTACCAGCGCGCTGGAAAGTGGATCCGAAATCGCAGCTCCACCTAATGTATAACTATGCGTATGGGTAGGTGTCCAAAGTCCCAGCCCCATACTGCTCTCTCCTGTCGGAATAAACCCAATGAAATACCCCTGAGTCGGCGCATACGCCAACTGGTTCGACCGAATCATCACCCCAACCACCGTACTCGTAGGAGTCGTCGGATGCGAAAATGCCATTTTCACAGACAACGAAAAATCCGCAATCTTTCCACCCACAATCTCCCCCGTACTTCCCGTATAATAAACCGCTGAATTCATACCGAAACCGTCACTAGTCCGCGCCAGCTTCAACACATACCCATCCCCAAAACTCGCCATACTCACATCCGGCGTCCCGCCATTATTCCTCACTTCCCAATCTTCCGGAAAATCTTCCGAATCAAAACTCTCCACCAATGTCGTCGAATACGCATTCACACAACTCCACGTAACCATTACTCCACACAATAACGTTTTCTTGATGGCAGATAACCAAAATAATGGGGGATTCTTCATATCATTTTCTTTCTATAAATTTCCCGCCCACTCTATTGATTGTACGTTAAATCGTCAATAACAAACTGTATTAAAATTTAGTTTTCTCTATATAAATTACTTATAATAAACTAATTACATATTTTATCTTGCTTTTATGAATTGGTATTTATATTGTACGAACAAGCAGCTTACAATTGTGGAAGAGCGAATGTGTCCATGGTGAACCAGAAACAAATAGCGGAAGCGTTGAACATGACCCAGCAAGCGGTGTCAGCGGCATTACGTCCGGAGGGTATGCCTGGGACGGTACGTGTTGCGCCGAAAACGCGTCAGCTGGTTCTGGAAACGGCCAAAAAAATGGGGTATCGGAGCAATCGTTATGCCTCGATCCTGAAATCCGGCAAGAGCCAGTTAATTGCGATTTTATATATTAGTGTCAGTTACGACTGGGTGGACAAGGTTCAGGCAATTTCTCAGGAGATAAAAAAGCAGGGGTATATTCCCTGGCCGTATGACATTCGGAGTTATCGGGATCGTCTGGAAGAATTAATGGATCTGCTTTTGATGTCGAAAGTGGAAGGGATCGTGGTGACGACCGGGACACCGGTAAAGCTGATGGAAATGCTTTTTACGACGCGCATCCCCATGGTGGCGCTGCAGAGTATTATTTTTGAAGGTATCCCCTGGGTGGGGCCAGATAAAGTCGCAGGATTTGTTGAAATTACCCGACACCTTTACGAGCAAGGGTGTAAACGTGTTTATCTTGGTCGTCCGGAGCCAAAAAGTAAATTTGATCGACGACTGCATCCTGAAATGCTGCCCGATTCCCATGCGGGGTTTCTGGAATACTATCGACAAAACCGTCTTCCGAAACCGGAACTTCCACTCGTTTTTCTTCCGGAAAATTATACGGAAGAGCCGCATACGTTGAATGGGAACATTGATGAATATAAAAGCGGATACCTGCTTGCCCAGGAATCCTTGAAGTATTGTCCAGACGCGTTAATTCTGCCGAATGACAACACCGCGATGGGTGCCCTCTGCGGGTTTCGCGATGCAGGACTTCGTGTGCCGGAGGATATTTGTGTGACCGGCTTTAATGGAGAACTTCAGACCCTCTATTCCTGGATTCCAATCACGACCGTGTATCAACCCGCCACTTCCATGGGGCAGGAAATTGGCAAACTCATTGCTAAACTCATTCAAACCCCACACACTAACCGTTATCGTAAACCTTCTTACCATCCCTGTCGCTTTGAAGCTCGACAATCCAGCACCCGTATTCCACTCACTACCCACACTTGTTAGTACTTTTTTATTATGAAATCACACCCCCTTCTTTCCTGTACCGCCGGACTCACGCTTTCTCTGACCTGGATCAGTTTTTGTTTTGGCGCTGCTAAATACCCGGAAGACAAACCCACGGAAGTCGTTTCGGAAGCACCTGCATCCACCGATCAAAACACATTCGAACTGGTCAGTAACGGGGTCTCAGAATATGTCATTGTGACCGATGAAAATCCTGCTCCGCAAGTTCAAGACGCAGTAGAGGAGTTGAATTACTGGATCAAACGGATTTCAGGCGCCGAGTTGAAAGTCACAACCACCGATCAATTTGATGCATCGCAACCTTACATTGCGGTGGGTGTTAGTGCTTTAACAAAAGAAAACGGCTGGTCTGAAACACCGTTTGCGCAGGAAGAAGCGCGTATCTTTATCGAACCCGGGCGTATTGGGCTGGTCGGAAACGATGCAACCCCTTATGAAGAAATTTCCTGGACGGGGACCTATTATGCGGTTCTGGAGTTTATTCAAAAATCCCTGAATGCGCGCTGGATCTGGCCGGGAGAACTGGGCGAAATATTTGAGCCTCGCGAGACCATTGCAGTAGAGCCCGCAACCTGGAGCTGGAAGCCTACAATTACGTTGAACCGTGACCTGCGAAATTCCTTTGGTCCCCGGGAAGAACCTCGACGCATCCTTTCTTTCCAAACCCATCTCGGCAGGACACTGGATTTCGACGCATCCGTGGCTCTCTTTGATCAACATCACCGCTGGTTGAAACGGGAACGCATGAACAAGTCTTCCAATGTGAAATTCGGACACGCGTTTTCCGACTGGTGGGAAAACTACCATGAAAATCATCTCGACTGGTTTGCCCAGCCACCCGAGGGCGCTCCCATCCGTGGCGGCAAAGGCGTGAAACTCAACCTCTCCAATCCGGAAGTCCAGGACCAGATCATTTCTCTTTGGAAAGCAGCATGGGAAAAAAATCCTAAAGCCAACCAATACCTGAATGTCGCCCCCAACGACAGTCGAGGGTTTGATACCCGTCCGGAAACCCGTGCATGGGATGCTCCCGAAATGCAGAAACTTTCCGATAAAGAAATTTTCAGCAGCGATATTGCAATCGTGAGCGACCGCTATGCAAAATTCTGGAATATCCTTGCCCGACGCGCCCGCGAAATTGACCCCAAGGTGATGGTTTCCACGTATGCGTATCGCAATTACCGCAAACCACCTCTGGCGACCGAGAAGCTGGAGGAAAATATCATCATCGGATATGTCGGCGGCGAAGGGTATTATCCGGACGAACGGTTTATTGTAGAGGAATGGAAAAAATGGGCTGACCTCGGCGCAACGATGGCATGGCGCCCCAACCTTCTGCATTGCGGCGGCGGTGCCCCTTATCTTTACTCCCGACAACTGGCTGAAGATTTTAAGTTTTTCCACGAAAATGCACTGCGTTCCAGCGACTTTGATTCACTTGTCGGATTCTGGTCTGTTCAAGGGCTGAATTATTATGTGCTTGCGGAATTACATTCACGTCCGGAAACCAGTTACGAAACACTGGCCGATGAATTCTTCAGCGCATTTGGTCCGGCGAAGGAAGCGATCAGGGATTACCATACATTTTTTGAAAAAAATACCGAAAACAGCCCACGCCTGATGCGCGCACACAATCTCGTTTCGCACGAAACCTGGGGCGGATGGTGGAAAGCCCATATTCGTGTGATCCCACTCCTGTACCCACCAGAAGTTCTGGAACAAGGCGCCGCTTACATGACGGCAGCCAAAGAAGCTGTCGCACAGGCACCGAAAATTTATCAGGACCGCGTCGCATTTATTGAAAAAGGCCTCATCCATACCACGCTGATGGCCGAAACATTTCGTAAACTGAATCTGCAGGACCCCAATCAAAAACTCGACCCCGCGCAATCGTACGACATCCTCAAACCCTTATGGGATCTTCGTATGACGATGTTGACCGATTTAGCCCTGCCTGTTTCCAGGCTGTTTACCGAAGAACAACGCCAGCTCAAAATCTGGCAGGCATTTGTCGAAACACAACCCGCAGCCACATCCAAAGAAGAAGTTTTCCCACTGGATGCCAACTGGTTGATTCGACTCGACCCCGATACAAAAGGGCTCACGGAAAACTGGCAATCCCAGCCGCCCACATCCTCCACTTCTGCGGACTGGCAGGAAGCACAGATCGCAATGCCCTGGCGTCGCGCCCTCCCGGAAGCGACCGACACGGATAGTCATGTGGTCTGGTATCGCACGCAATTTAAAGTGCCTGATCTCAAAGATACCGGTGAGCACATTCTGTTACGTTTCGGTTCAGTCGATTCCGATGTGAAAATCTGGATCAACGGAACCTTGGTCCACGAACGTGGCTACCCACACAATGGCAGTTACGAATCCTGGAGCGAACCCTTCGAATTCGATGTCGCTAAATTCACCCAACAAGGTGCCGACAACCAACTCGTCATTCGTGTAGAAAGCAAAAGCAAAAACGCCGGCATCACCGGCAAAGTCCACCTCGTCCTGAGCGAATAAATACCGGGAGCCCTGGGAGCGCCGACGTCCCCGTCGGCCAACGTGCCGTTGGATCATTTAGGCGCTACCGTGCCAATGGCATTTTATCCCCTGTCGGCTGAAAAAGGATCAATCCCCCAATGCCCAGTCACAAATTCCCGGAAGCAAACAGCTTGTTTTCTTCCGGACGAGTGGTTTGTCCAGTCAATATCCGCATGGGAAAATAAATCCCCGGGACGTCTCCCATGTGATTGGCAGAACGTTTTTGAAACAGCCGGATAAAGCCTTCTCCAATTTTCCCAAAGGGCTGTTCTGTTGCTGTCAGCAGGGGTAAACTCCCATCCGTACGATGGATCCCGTTTCCTCCTATGACACTCATGGTGGAAGGTATTTTAATATCAAACTCCTGCGCCACATCCAACACGCCCAATGCGAGATCATCCGCTGTACAATAGACGGCATCCGGTGCTCTGCCTTTATTTGTCAAAAACTCACGAAACGTTGCATACCCGGATGTACGCGTATTCTCCGGCGCATTGACTCTGTAAATTTCCGGTAGCGTTCCCCCCTCCAGACCCAGTCCGGTGAGTACCCCGGCGTATATTAACTGACAGGAGGTGGACTTTTCCGCGCCCGGTGCCTGCAGCAATAACACACGTTCTCGTCCGGTCTGCCCCCACACACGCCCAATCTTCTGCGCAGTTCCATAATAATCCGGCGAAAGAAAATTGACGGTGTCGCTCGGAGACATCGGATTGTAAAAAATACACGGAACCCCACATGTTTCAAAAAATGCAATGAGCTTTTTCGTTGCTGGCCCCGGATAAGAAAAGAAAAAACAATCCATACCACTCACCCCCGCACGCAGGCTGTCAAAATCAATCGCATCCAGATTCGCAAGATCAAAGGCCACCGGCTTGAATTTAATTTCCATCCCTTCCTTCATCGCCTCTCGCACCATACCGCCATACAAACTCTCCGAACGTTTTTTGGCCACTTCTTCATGCTCCGGCGTCACAAAAGAATTCATCCCGATCACTAACTCCCCTTTTTTCTGCCGCAGATGCGGAATCCAGAATGCCCCACTCCCAGGAAAAATTTCCACTCTCCCATCTTTGGATAAATCCACTAAAACATTCCTCACACTGCTCGCACTCACACCCGTCTTTTTCGAAATCTCACGAATTGGCGGTAAACGAAAATTGACCTTCTTCTCCCCCACCTTCAACTCCTGGTCAAGATAGTTGTACACCTTGTCAAAGGTCCCCATTCGGCCTGCTGCTCTCTCCATTGTTTTCATTCCTCTTCATAAAACACTTTATCTTTTCCTTTTGTCAATATTTATAATCAATTTTAAACAAATTTATTTAGAGATTTTTTTTGAATAATTTTGTTGCAAACTCTGATTATTTTTGTACGCTCATGAAAACGAGTGATGGCAGGCATCTAAAATGGATGTCTGAGATAAGAAACCCGAAATTCATTACAACCCAGGACCACTTCTCATGAAAAAAAATCGTTTATTCCAACTCCCAGTTGTTTTTGCTTCCACTTTAGCAGCAATTTCCACGCTTTCCTTCCATGTGTCAGAAACACACGCACAGTCGCTTGTGTACGAATACGGATTTAACGATGCCCCCGGCACGACATCCGGCAGTACAGGAAGTTCAACGACCGCAGCCACCTTGCATAACACATCGGGCGTCGCAACAGATTTGCATGGTACATCCGGCTCAGGGGTGTCCGGTGCACCAGGGGATTATTCGTTTGATAATACGGCATCCACTCGTATGGGAGGAGTTGATAGCGTCACGTCTGGTGGCAGCGCAAGGGTTGCTGACAGCAATGCGCTGGACCTCATGACCTCGTTCACATTGCAAGGCTGGTATAAAATTGATCCTTCCATTACCGGAGATTACAGCAATGGACGTATTATTACCAAAAATGCGGGAACTTATACTAATCAATTTGTAGTAACGAATTCTCGAAATGGAAATAATGGGCGATTGGAACTTGCACTCGGCACTCCCACTTTCACTGCACAGGGCAATAATATAAATTCAGGTTACAACAGTCTTTTGGGAGAAAACGGTTGGGTCTTTTTTGCTGTTACTTATGACAGTACCTTAGCCATCAATAATGTTAAATTCTATGCAGGCACAACAGATGATACTGTCGTACACATATCTAGTCATAATTATCTAGCGGGCATCACAGGAGATAATACTGCAACCTTGTTTTTTGGAGCAAGCAGTCTTTCCAATATCCGTCCATTCGATGGCTGGCTGGATAATATCCGCATCTACCGCAACGAAGCAGGGATTGGAAACGAAAGTACCGGTGCACTCTCTCTTGCACAGTTGGAAAGCCTGCGTGCCTTGGATGTGAACCCCATCCCTGAACCTTCTGCGATCGCATTAATCGCCTTCGCCGCTTTATCGTTTGTACAAGGAAGGCGCAAAAGTCATCAGCTCTAAATCAGATATTGCTTTTCAAAACGTCTAACCCCTTTTCCTTATCCATTTTATGAACTCCTCCCTTTTTCATCACTTCCGAGTACGAAGCTTCGCTCTGTGCTTCCTCGTCTGTACGACTCCAGTTTCTTTAGGACAAATTCTGGAATACCGTTTTAATAGCGAAGGGATTACTTCTGCCAATAGCGGACAAAATACGGCAGAGGCAACACTTTACAACACAGAAAAAGCGCCTGCTGATCTTCACAGTCAGCCCGGCACAGGGGTTTCAGGACAGACTGAAGATCGAGCTTTTGACAATACAAGTTCCATAGGATTCGGAGGAAAAGAAGGGGGTGGAGGTCGTGCAGAGGTGATGACCGATGCATTAAATGACCTTTCCTCATTTACGATCACAGGATGGTATGCCATCCCGGATTCCGATACCTTTCAGGGAGCACGGCTTTTTGAAAAAATGGACAGTCCACAATCTTTGCTTTCTTTGTACCTCGGACGAGGAAATACAGAAGGCACTCTGACACTTGTACTGGGCACTCCGACCCACGACCATTCGCATGTGATCTCCGGGGGCAGCACTTTGCTGGGAATGCGTAACGCATGGATTTTCTTTGCAGTGACTTATGACGGTACACGCGACAGCGATAACGTCCGGTTTTATGTAGGCAGCATTACAGAACCCGTCGAACAGATCGGCACCCCTGAAACACTGCCCGCGGGAGCATTGGGCTATTTTACCAAAGCACTTGCCATCGGTAACAACATTCACGCCAACCGTCCCACCCGTGCATACCTGGATAATTTTCGCATCTTCGGCTCCACCGATGACGCTAGCGGTGTCCTCGATTCTGAACATCTGGAACGCCTGCGCGAAGCAGATGCCTCCAACTCGGAACTTTAACCCGATAAATTTTTATGAAAAACTTCTCCCTCCTGGCATTAAGCCTGTTTTGTGTCTTTTCCCCCTGTTCTGCAGAGCTTTTCCGATTTGATCAGGAAAATTTCCAGGTCGAACCCCCTTTCACACTCGATACGGAAACTGTGTATTCTGCGCCCCACAGTCTGCGACTTCCACTTGATGGGACAGCAGGCAACGCGGCCCTTCCCATTTCTCCCGTAAAATTAGACGGACGTTTATTGGGGGTGAGTCTGAATTACAAAACCACTGCCTCCGCACCCTCTTCGATCCTTCTGGTCATTTTTCAGAATGACGCCGGCAAAGAAATTGCTCAGCAAGAATATCCACTTCCCGGAAGCAAAAGCTGGAAGCGCTTCGAAACAACACTCGCCGCTCCTCCCTGGCCAGCCATCTCACAGGTTACTCTCGAAGTTAAACATGGAAAACATCCGGATGGTGCCACTCTTTTTCTCGATAATGTACGCATCGAAAACCTGAAAAAAACCTCCGATTTTCAACAAACCACATTTGCTTTCAGCAGTTTCGACGAATGGAAAAAAGATACTTTTGAACACGAACGTCTCCTCTTCGGCGAAGGCGGGAAACATTTTTACGATTGGAAAAAATCCGGCTTCGGCGAGTCCGCCGCTTTTCTTGAAAATGATCCCCCATTCGGCAGCTACCACCGCCTCACTTGGACCGGG
>CAKUMP010000087.1 GCA_934667795.1 uncultured Chthoniobacterales bacterium
GCTCTGGAGAGAGTGAAAAGCAGAATTTACCTGAAAATGCGAATTGTACTGAAGATGGCAAAGAATCGTCCGGGTTTTGAGAAATTATTGTTTTCTATTTTGCATAGAATGGTAAGATGAAAGATACACACATCGACCTCATACTTCATTAAATTCGATTGAAACGGAAAATTATTTTATGAACCCTTTGAACGAAATATTTGCCTGTACGGACGGATCTGTTTATTCAATTTCGGTATATGACCATGCGAAATGGGCCGCAAATCGTATTGGTTTGCCCATTCGAGTGATTCATGGGGTAGAGCCGGAACGTCAGCCTGCCTATGGAATGGATATTGCCGGAAATGTAGGATTGGGCACGAATGAAGTTCTGTTGCGCGAAATGATCGAGTTCGAGGAAGAACGCATCCGCTGGGCTGAGGAACGTGCTGTAAAAATACTGGATCATGCTCAGAAATATTTTGCACAGGCAGGGATGGGGTCTGTAACCGTGGAGCGTGGACATGGCGCGCTGGTGGATATTATTAAAAGCTATGAACAAAATGTAGAACTGGTGGTGATCGGGAAACGTGGAGAGTCCGCAGATTTTGCTAAATTACATCTGGGATCCAATCTGGAACGCGTGGTTCGTGCAGTGCCACATCCGGTTCTGGTGGCCAGTCGCTCGTTTAATCCCATTACTTCCTTTTTGCTCGCATTTGATAATAGCCCGAGTTCACATAAAGCGCTGGACTATATTGTGAATTCCCAATTGTTGAAGGGACTGGAATGTACGTTTTTTGCTTCGACCCGTAACGAAGAAGGGTTAAAAGAAGCGGCGGAGTCTCATGCTCAACGTCTGATAGATGCTGGCTTTACGGTAAAAATGCATTTTACCGATGAAAAAGTTCAGCAGGCATTGCCGGAATATGTCCAACAGGCCGCCGTTCCTCTTGTGGTGATGGGAGCCTATGGCCATTCCAGAATTCGGGAGTTTATTATTGGAAGTACTACCAGTAAAATGATCCGAAATTGCCTGGTCCCTCTTCTTCTTTTTCATTGAGATTCACGTTTTAGATCACCCTTACACGGCACACATAATAATGGCTCTGTCCCTTCCTTTTCGAATGGGATGGTGCGTATTTGGAGTGCGGCGGTCTCCGCCGCTTTGGATCGTCGCCAATGGGATGGTCGAACAACTGTCGTATGGCGAAACTCACACGTCATTCGACCCAAAGCGGTGCAGAGCCCCGCACTCCAAATTCTTCCCGTGTGGTGAGAAAAATCTCTGACACGCCAGAGCTATTCAAATAATAATTGCGCTGCATATACTTGTTTGTAGAAAACATACAGATTATTTCAAAAAACTTTGTTTTATGTTTATTTATGATTGCTGATTGATCTGTGGCTGTTAAATTGGAGATGAAATTTGTTGTTGAAAAGCGACGGATTTTGGACTGCAGGCAAAGAGGTGTCTGTAGAAATTTAACCAGGAGAAAGACATGAAGTATCTGTTGTATGGGATAACGGGGTTGGTGGTGGTGACATCTGGGGCGTGGGCTCAGGTTGTTGTGAATGGGGCTGGGAGTTATGAACAAAACTTCGATACGTTGCCAACGGCAACGGGGGCGTGGGAGAATCACACGTCATTGCCTGGATGGTTTGCCAGGACGGAGAGTGAAGGGGGCGTAGCAACGCTTCGAGCAGGAAGTGGTGGGGGAACAACCGGAGGATTATACAGTTTCGGATATTCCCAGGATTCGGATCGTGCTTTGGGCACATTAACTTCCCCGGGAACTTCAGGGGTTTGGTTTGGATTGGCATTGACCAATGGAACGGCGCATACGTTGCTTCTGGATGAGGTTTCCTTTTTTGGCGAACAATGGCGATCCGTTGCGGGATTGGCAGAGGGGTTAAGTGTGGCATGGCGAGTGACAGCAGCCATGGATTTTGATCAGGTAATGGATTGGGAAAACGGCTGGCAACCGATTGCCGGTTTACAGTTTAACAATCCGGTGAATTCTCCCAGCGGGATGAGTCAGGATGGAAATGATCCGGCTAATCGGACATGGATCCAGCAACAGCTAGGGCTGTCGTGGGATGCGGGAGAAATGTTATGGTTGCGGTGGCTCGATCAGGAAAATACAGGAGGCGACCATGGACTGGCAATAGATGATCTGAGTCTGACATTTCAAACCGTGCCAGAGCCAGGAATGGCCGGAATGCTGTTTCTGTCATTAGGATGGTTTTGGGGGATGCGTTGTTATCGCCTGCGATAAAGTACGAATTACGAACGGCAAGATGAACAAATGCGCTTGTAGGGGTCCATTGCGTGGACCCTCGGGAACGTTTGCGTTCGGGAAACGCTTGTTGTTCCCGATAAAAGATTAGCCGATGAGGACGTCGACGTGTCCGGCCAGTAGGGGCTCATTGCGTGAGCCCCTGGTTTGCCGACGGGGACGTCGGCGCTCCCAGGGGCATTGGACATGTGTTTTATTCATGTTCTTTATCCGGCTTGGCGGCATTTGTGAATCGGGTATATTCCTTGATGAAGGTGAGTGGGACATCGCCAACGGGGCCGTTACGCTGTTTGGCGATGATCAGGGTTGCGCGGCCTTCGGTTTCTTCACGTTGTTCATCATTTTCGGCATAATATTCTTCGCGGACGAGGAGACCGACGACGTCGGCATCTTGTTCGATAGACCCTGACTCACGAAGGTCAGAGAGTCGTGGGCGGCCTTTGGATTCACCTGTTCGGCTTTCCGGATTTCGGTTCAACTGTGCCAGCACCACGATGGGAATATTGAGTTCTTTCGCCAGGGCTTTGATTCCGGAAGAAATTTCTGCAATTTCGATCTGACGGTTATCCTGAGCGCGTCGGGAAGAAGAGCGCAGGAGCTGGAGGTAATCGATCACAATCAATTGGATATCGTGCTGTGCCTTGAGACGACGTGCCTTTGCGCGGAGTTCGAGGATACTGATACTCGGGGTATCATCGATAAAGAACTTACTTTCTGTCAGTTTCTGAGAAGTTGCCATGAGTTTCGAGAAATCGTTTACTTTCAGGAACCCATTACGGACGGATTGGAGGTTAAGCTTTGCGACCGAGCAAAGAAGACGCTGAACGAGCTGCTGGGTGCTCATTTCGAGACTGAAAACAGCAACGGGCTTTTGGAGTTCGAGAGCAACGTGCTCGGCAATATTCATTGCGAAGGACGTTTTCCCCATACTGGGACGCGCTGCAACAACAAACATTTCGGCTGCGTGAAGTCCGCTGGTCAGGGAATCCAGATCACGAAACCCGGTTGCCAGACCAGTCACCTGGCCGCGGTTCTGGTGGAGTCTTTCCAGTTCGGAGATTGCCGCAAGCACTTCCCTTTCCATGTCGAAGTGCTGATTGCTGCTGCGTTCCTGCGCGATTTTGAAGATTTTTTGCTCAACTTCATCCAGCAATGACTCTGCAGAATCGGATTGTTCGTAGGAAAGGTTGGTGCATTCGTTACAGATCAGAATAATTTGCCGAAGGATATATTTTTCCCGAAGGATATCCATGTAGTACTCGACGTTCGCTGAGCTGGGAACAAAGCTGTAAAGGTCCGAGAGAAAGGCAGGACCGCCAAGCTGGTCGAGAAGTTTTCGATCCATCAGAACCTGTGTAAGCGTGATGTGGTCAATGGCTTTTTGTTTGTCCCAGAGTTCGACAAGAATTTCGTAAAGTGTCCGGTGCGCGGGGATATAGAAAACGTCAGGATGGATTTTATCGATAGCACTCCCGACGACATCCGCCGGATTAAGAAGGATGGAACTGAGTACCCCTTTTTCTGCATCGATGCTTTGCGGAAGCATGCGAATTTTATTTTCGGCAGCATCAGAAACCGTGGATGATGTTGATGAAGCAGGTGCAGGAAATGGTTTAGCGACAGACATGGGAAGTTGAGGATGCGGTGTTTGGGTGTGTAATGACAAGATTATTGGTGAAATTTGTTAAAATGAGATTAAAAAAACGTAATTTATCCGGTTATGCGAGGATACAGGATCCGGGCGGAAATTTCAGGCTAATTTTAGAGAAAATCGGATAAATCCTGTAAAAAATGGATATTCTGGTTTGTTCGTGGGATAGACTTGGCGAGAGAAAGGAAATTTGTCATACTGAGGTATGAGAGTCATCTGGATTATTTTGTTATTGTGGGTCGGGATTGTGGGTGGGAATGCGCAATCAAAAGCGAATGCGGAGTTACGCGTGGGGATGGAGCTTTCGTATCCGCCATTTGAAATGACAGATGAATATGGGACCGCGACCGGGGTGAGTGTGGATCTGGCAATGGCATTGGGGCGACATCTGGATCGTCCGGTGAAAATTGTGAATATCCCCTTTGATGGATTGATTCCTGCATTAAAGACCGGGAAAATTGATGTCATTATATCATCGTTGACGGCAACCGCCGAGAGGAGGAAGTCGATAGATTTTTCAGACCCTTATTTACAGACCGGGTTATGTTTATTGGTGGGGAAAGATCGGGGGATAAAGCGGATCGATGATGTGGATAAAAAAGGCGTGACGGTGGTGGTAAAGAAAGGAACGACCGGGCATTTATATGCAAGCAGAAGTCTGAAGGAAGCACGGGTACGGGTGGTGGAAAAAGAAGCTCAGGCAGTGATGGAAATTACCCAGGGGAAAGCAGATGTGTTTATTTATGATCAGATGTCAGTCCTGGGGCACTGGCAGCGCAATAAGACAACGACAAATGCCCTGTTGGAGCCATTCAGAGAAGAATCCTGGGCGATCGGCTTGCGTCAGGATGAAGAAACACTCAAACATCAGATTAATACGTTTTTATTGGAATTTCGCGCAGGTGGCGGATTTGAAAAATTAGGCGAAAAATATTTGTCAGAACAGAAAAAAGGCTTCGCAGAACTAAACGTCCCCTTCGTTTTCTGATAACGTATTGTATGTATAAAAAGAGTCAGCATGGTGGGGGGTGGTGGTTGGCACCTGAAAAGGGAGCACCTGCAGCGCGTGCGGTGTTTTTGAATTTGGTGTTGGTGTTGGTGGGGATATTATTGTTTGTGTATTGGGTTTTTACGCGATTGCACACATATGATTGGAATTGGGCGGGGGTGTGGGCGTATCGATGGAAATTTGTTCAAGGGTGGGGGATGACGCTTGGGATTGCTTTGAGTGCTTTGGGGTTGAGTCTGGGGATTGGGGTGCTGGTTGCGCTTTGCCGGCGGTCACGGATCTTGTTTTTGCGGGAATTGGCGGGAATGTATGTGGAACTGATTCGAGGATCGCCTTTTCTGGTGCAGATCTTGGTTTTGTATTATGGGGTCTTTGAGGTTGTCGGGATTCGAGATGCATTTTTAGCCGGGGTATTGATTTTATCGATATTCAGTGGTGCCTATATTGGGGAAATTGTACGGGGTGGAATTGCACAAGTGGGGCGGACTCAATGGGAATCGGCAATGGCGGTCGGATTTACTACCCGACAGACGTATCGGTATATTGTGATGCCGCAGACATTGAGAAATATTTTACCCCCATTGACCGGGCAATTAGTTTCTTTAATTAAAGATTCTTCTTTGTTGTCGATCATTGCGATCAGTGAACTGACCTTAAGTGCACAGGAAGTTTATGCCTTTTCGTATGCGGGATTTGAAAGTTATCTTCCATTAGCGGCAGGGTATTTATTATTGACGTTGCCGGTTTCGTGGTTATCGAGAAGGCTGGAAAGGAAGCTGCATTATGAGGTTTGAGTTAAGTGGAGTGAAAAAAGCATTTGATGGGCATGTGGTTTTGGATGGTCTGGATGTGGTTTTGGAAAAAGTCAGTTGTCTGGCAATCATTGGCCCCTCTGGAGGGGGGAAATCCACTCTGTTGAGGATTTTGGCGGGGCTGGACCGTCCGGATGAAGGCGAGGTAATCGTCAATGGGGAAAGAATGCAATTTCGAAAAGATTGGCTGCATGGGTATCGAAAAAAAAACGGGGTTGTGTTTCAGGCGGCAAATTTATTTCCGCATTTATCTGCGCATCGGAATCTGACCTTGCCACTGGAAGTGGTTTTTGGGTATTCGAAAGCGCAAGCGGAGGAGGTCGCGAATCAGGTGCTGGAACGGTTTCGACTGGGGGCACATGCGCATAAACTGCCGGGGCAATTGTCGGGTGGTCAAAAACAGCGTATTGCCATTGCGCGAGCAGTTGCGCATCAACCGGAACTGGTATTTTTAGATGAACCGACCTCTGCACTCGATCCGGAAATGACGGCGGAGGTACTGGATCTGGTGATGGAATTAAGACGCGATGGAAAACGTCTGATTCTGGTGACGCATGAAATCGGGTTTGCGAAACAGGCGGCAGATTATCTGTTGTTATTGGCAGATGGAAAAATTGTAGAGCATGGAGTGCCGGATTCCGTTTTGCAAAATCCACAATCGGAAGCAGGAAAAACATTCCTGGCAAGGCTGCTGAAATACTGATTGCGGATTGCGAATTACTCATCTTTTATTTTTGGGCGTGATAGAGGGAGACGATTCCGCCGGTGAGGGGGGTGGCAACCGGGGTTTTGAATCCGCAGCGGATAAGTAATTCGCACATTTTGGAGCCATGGGGAAACGCTTCGATAGATTGGCCAAGATAGCGGTAGGCATCCGGTTCTTTTGTCAGTAGTCCGGCAATTTTGGGAAGGATGAGATGGAGGTAGGGACGATAAATCCAGCGGAGAGGGGGGGGAGGGACAGAGAAATCCAGAATGACCACACGTCCATCAGGGCGGAGCACGCGTTGCATTTCGAGGAGGGCTTCGGGATAGTCGCGCATATTGCGGAGGCCGAATGCAATAGTCAGGACATCAAAACTGGCGTCCTGAAAGGGGAGGTTCATCCCGTCGGCAACGATTAACGAAGTCAGGCCTTTGCGTTGGGCCTGCTGTAACATGGGGAGGCAGAAGTCGGCCGCAGAAATGGTGGCGTTGGGACAAAACCGGCGGAGGGTCAGGGAAAGGTCGCCGCTACCGGCTGCGAGATCGAGAATGGTGTCAGGTTGCCAGGAGGCGACCAGGCGAGCCGTTTTTTTTCTCCACACAGGATCGAGTCCGGCGCTGAGTAAATGGTTGGCTAAATCGTATCGATGCGCAATGCGGGAAAAAAGCCCGCGGATAAACTCCGGATCCTGTGCGTGTTTTGGGGAGGTAGAATCCGGGGAGGAATCAGACCCCGTTTCAGGATCAGGAGCAGAAGATGATTCTGCATGGAGCCCGGAGTCTTTCATGTTATGGAGTTTTTATAAGGAAAAGTATGCTCACGAGAGGACTTGAACCTCCACGGGTCTCCCCATACGGTTCTGAGCCGTACGCGTCTGCCATTCCGCCACGTGAGCGCAAACTGAATTCCTGTCATGTCAGCAAACATGAAAAGAACAGGACTGGAAATATTCAGGGTTTAGAGAAAAACTGCAAGTCAAATATTGATTTAATGTGGATTTTTCTCTCATTTCGATGTTTTTTCGCATTTTAAGCAAGACGCATCGGCATAATGACGTAAAGGAAGGGGCTATTTGTTTTGATAACACCTGCACTCATTTCGTCAATAAGATCGAGATAGATTTCGTCTTCCGTTAAATGGCGGAGAGGATCCATGAGGAAATTGGAGTCGAACCCGATTGCGAGATCGCGTCCGGTGTATTGGACAGCGAGTTCTTCTTCAGCGGAAGCGATGTTCTGGACTTCTGCTGAAATCGTGAGTGTACCACGAGTGAGCTGAAGTTTCAGGAGGCTGCCGCCTGTATTAATCACCGCGACTCGACGGATCGCATTCAGGAATGGTTCGCGTTCGATTGTAATGCGCTCGTTGGGAGCACCGGGGATCACCTGGCGATAATTCGGGTAATTTCCATCAACCAGTTTGGAGATGATCAGCGAATTGGCTAAATGGAAAGCAACCTGATTTTCGGAGGTGGTGATGCGAATTTCTCCCTCATCGCTCAGTGTCCGCTGAAGTTCATTAATTGCCTTGGTCGGGATAATGAATTCGGTTTCCATGCTTTGCGGGAATTCGAGTTCAAAATCGACCACTGCGAGACGGCGACCATCGGTTGCGACGAGAGTCAGTTTATTTTCTTTAAAGGAAGCCATGATCCCGTTCAGGACATAACGGGTTTCATCTGCGGAAATGGCGTAAAAAGTTTTGCGAAGTCCATCGAGAAGGTCTTTTTGTGGCAGACGGAATTCGTGGACATTTTCGAAGCTTGGGAAAAGCGGGAATTCCTGTTTATCCAGACCATTGACCGTAAATTTAGCCGTGCCTGCCTGAATTCTTGTCACATGATCGGAATCGACAGAAAAATGGATTTCTGAAGAAACTAATTCGCGGATAATGCTGAAGAGATATTTGGCAGGGATTGTGGTGCTGCCTTCTTCTTCAATATGTGCTTCTACAGTGGACTGGACCATAATATCGAGGTCGGCAGTCGTGAATTGCAAGGTTCCATTGTTGGTGGTGATAAGTACATTAGAAAGAATCGGACGTGTAGGACGATTGGTGACGATATTTTGTACTTTCTGGAGTGCTCCAAGAAGCTTCTCTTTACTGATCGTGAATTTCATGGTTTTGGGAAATAAATAAGGCTATTTGTAGGTGTTAGCCAGCTAAATTAAATAATTTGTCTGATTCGTTGAATCATTTCAAAAACATCAACATTGTCAAGTCACGCTTTCGGGGGAAGGGGAAGGAAATTTAAGGATTTTGGGAGTTTTCGGGAATTTGGGCCGGTGAAGGG
>CAKUMP010000088.1 GCA_934667795.1 uncultured Chthoniobacterales bacterium
GCATCAGGAAATTTTCTCCCCCCAATTATGGAAAACTGTGGCATGGAAAGAATGTTTGCGAATTTAAATGACGTGCAATACGCGCGTGTGGTCATTGACCAGGGGGGCGAACGGGAATATGATTATGGAATACCCAAAGGTATGCGGGTCGAAGCAGGCATGCGGGTGAAGGTTCCGTTACGCAATCGTGAAGTGCTTGCCACGGTCGTAGAAGTTTTGAATGACACCGATGCGGACGGCGTGAAATGGATCCGCCAGGTTCTTTCTCCGGATGGTCCTGTCATTCGTCCGGAGTTATTTCGTCTGGCGCAGTGGATGGCCAATTACTATGCCTGCCCGTTAGGCGTTGCTTTGCGCGCGGTTGTGCCGGAAGTCATTTTGAAAGGTGCAATGAAACATAAACAGCAATTGTTTGTGGAACTCGCTCCCGCATGGGAAGACGGTGATTTTGAAAAACTGCAAAAGCGTGCCCCCAAGCAAGCAATGGTCGTCGATTATTTGAAAGGGATCGGGCATGCTGTCAGTATTTCTCAAGTACAAAAAATTACCGGACTGGGACATGCGGCGCTTCGCACCATGGAAAAAAAAGGGTTAGTTGTCCTGCAGCAGGCCAAAATCCAGCGCGACCCACATGCGGAAGAAGAGTTTTTGCCTTCAAAGCCCATTTCCCTCAATGCAGACCAGCAGGCGGCGCTTCAGATGATCCAGACCGCGATCGATCAACCGGAAAAAGCCAAACCGGTTTTGCTTTTTGGTGTCACCGGAAGCGGAAAAACAGAAGTGTATTTACAAGCGATTGATCATACCTTGAAACAAAATAAGTCCGCGATTGTGCTGGTCCCGGAAATTGCTTTAACCCCTCAGACCGTCGAACGCTTTAAATCCCGTTTTTCAGACCAGGAAAGCCAGGTCGCGGTGCTGCACAGTCATTTGTCTGCCGGTGAAAGGCATGATGAATGGCATAAAATCCATAGTGGTCAGGCACGCATTGTGATTGGTGCCCGAAGCGCCATTTTCGCACCGCTGCAAAATCTCGGGCTGATTGTGGTCGATGAAGAACATGAGCCATCCTATAAACAGGAAGAAGCACCACGTTATCATGGACGTGATATTGCGGTCGTGCGCGCGCATTTGCAGTCCTGTGCGGTTGTGTTGGGAAGTGCCACTCCGGCATTTGAAAGTTACCAGAATGCGGAGAGTAATAAATATCAGCTCGCGCTCCTGAAAAAACGGGTCGATACCGCCCAGATGCCATTTATTCGTGTCATCGACATGCGCCTTCATGGAGGGAAAAATAATCCTGTCATCAGTGAACCGTTGCGACGCGCTGTGGAAGAACGTTTATCTCGCGGCGAACAGACCATTTTGTTTCTGAACCGACGCGGGTACAATACGTCTCTCACCTGCAACACTTGCGGGCATGTGTATGAGTGCCGGAACTGCAGCATTGCCATGACTTTTCACCGTGGCGCCAATCGCTTAAATTGCCACCTTTGTGGGCATGCGGAAATTGTTCCAAAAAAATGTATCGAATGTAAGGACCCGCAAATCCGCTATAGCGGGACCGGTACAGAAAAAGTCGAAGAGCTCGTCGCAAAAATTTTCCCTCAAGCAAAAATTGCCAGAATGGATGCGGATGCCATGACCCGTAAGGAAGCGTATCGGGAAACGCTCGGGGCTTTCCGGGTGGGAAAAACCGATATTCTGGTCGGCACCCAAATGATCGCCAAAGGGTTGCATTTTCCAAATGTGACGTTGGTGGGGATCATCAATGCGGATTTGACCCTGCATTTACCGGATTTTCGTGCGGGTGAGCGGACATTTCAGTTGTTGACGCAGGTTGCTGGGCGTGCGGGACGAGGCGATGTGCCGGGCGAGGTTTTTATTCAAAGCCATACCCCCTTTCATCCGGCGATTCAATTTTCCCGACGTCATGAATATGAAGAATATTTCCAGCAGGAGAAAGAATTTCGGGAACAATGGGATTATCCGCCATTTTCGCACATGGTTTTACTGCACGTGCGTTCCATCCATGAAGAGCGAGCAGAATTTTTTGCCGAAACGTTACAAAAAAACCTCGCCCAGGATCTGCCTGAAGGGTGTTTTCTGGGAGAGCCCGCCCCCGCTCCCATTCCCAAATTAAAGGGCCAACACCGGTTTCATGTTTCTTTACGCACAAAATCCATCCTGCGCCTGAGCCGTCACATCCGCACCGTTCTCCAAAAACTCCCCCTGCCGGAAGAAGTCTTTATCGCGGTCGATGTGGACCCTTACCAGTTGATGTAGCGTTCGTTTATGTGAATAGTTGTCAATTTTTGAAAAGTCGGCTATTTGTGAAATATGTCCACATCCACATTTACTTGTCCGGAATTTTTGAAAGACCTTCTCGATGCACGCTCACCTTCTGGGTATGAGTTTGAAGCACAAAAAGTTTACGATCGTCATATGGAAAATGCTGCAGATCGTTATGATCGCGACGCATTGGGGAATCGTTTTGCCTGGCTCCGCCCGGATGCCGACCCGATTGTTTTATTTGCCGGACATATCGATGAGTTAGGCCTGCAGGTGACGTATATCAACAAGGAAGGGTATTTGTATTTTGATACCATCGGCGGACACGATAAAGTGATGATTCCCGGCCGGCGTGTTATTCTGGAAACGCAACACGGGAAAATTGCCGGAGTCACCGGAAAACGGGCCGTCCATTTAATGAATGAAGAGGATCGGAAAAAAGTCCCTCAAATTCATGAAATGTGGATCGATATCGGGGTCAGTTCCCGGGAAGAAGCACAAAAACTGGTGCAAATCGGGGATGTGGCGACCTACGACATGGGATTCCAGCATTTGCGAGGCAGCCTGGCAACCGCACGTGCCATGGATGACAAAGTCGGTGCGTACATTTGCGGAGAAGCCTTACGCCGTCTGGCAGCGGATCGGCAGGATTTGAAAGCGGGCGTGGTCGCAGTTGCCACGACCCAGGAGGAAATTGGCACACGTGGTGCGATGGTCGCCGCTTATTCCGCCAATCCCCATCTTTCCATCACCGTGGACGTCAGTCATGCCACGGACCACCCGGACACCGACCCGCGCAAGCATGGAGATCTGCGTCTGGGAGGAGGGCCAGCCCTTTGTCGAGGAGCAAATATCAATCCGTTTATTCTGGAACGCCTGATTCAGTGTGCGGAAAAAGAAAATATCCCGTACCAGATGGAAGCCGACCCACGTCCGACCGGGACCGATGCACGCGCGATCCAGATGGCGCGTGGAGGAATTGCCACCGGACTCGTCTGCATCCCGTTGCGTTACATGCACACGCCCTGTGAAATCGTCGATCTTCAGGATGTCGAAAATGCGATCCGGCTGTTAGTGGCATTCACGCGCTCTCTGCAGCCAGGCGAGCACGGGATCTGGTAGAAATTCCACGCAAATACCCTCCGTATTATCTTGCCTTCGTGTGAGACATTCGTCCCGGGTATCCATTACCAACAGCCCCGCACTTTCTCGATCACATTTAACCCGAAATAGGCACCTGCAAACCAGCAGCTTTCGCCAAGTCCGTCTGGCGTTTGTCGAACGTGAGAAAATCCCTCACACCAAGCACCAGTGCCTGCGCGACGTGGAAAATGTCGAGCGAGCGGATTCCAAGCGTCATCGTGTGAACTTCGCTCAACCATTTGGCTTCTTCGGTAGCTCTGATGGGCGACACAGCCACCCTTTCGTAACGATGACTGACAAGAAGACTATCTATATCCATCAATACTTTTCTGCATTCGATCTCGCTGATTTCCTTACGAAAAACCCGTAATCGCATGGCATTGGAAAATTCAAGATCATGCAACCATGTCCAGACAAGCGATTGTTTTTCTTGGTGCATTATAAAAGCGATGGCGTTGTCCGTATTCGCATCCCTACTGTGCAAAGAAACCAGAAATCCGGTGTCGCAATACAACATCACCGGTCTCCCCGATCGTAGGTCATAAGCTCTGTTCCCGTCGTCGGCATCTTTCGATCACCGAATATCTCTTTCAACCGTGCGGCGTAATCATAAGTCTCAAGTTCCCTGTTTTTCTCTGGTTGTGGCGGGGAAAGCACGGCTATCACTCGATTGTGACGCGTGATTTCGATTGTTTCTCCCTGCTCCACCCGATCAAGGATAGAGGCGGTAGCGTGTTTTAATTCGCGTGCGTTTGCCTTTCTCATGATGTGACACAATAATGTAACACATCCGCTCAAGCAAGCAGTTATTGCAGGATGAGGAAGATTGCTTGAAAAACTCATGGCCGAAACAATCACCCCACCCGAGTTTCTTCCAGCAATGCTGCCGGTACAGGGTGCTCCAGTTCCCAGATCATGGAAATTGGACGGTCATTTTCGTAATGAATCAAATCTTTTACCGGCCCCAGAAAAATAAAAGGAGCGGTCTCTCCTTCCGTACGTTTTTCCGCCCGTGCAAAGAAAAGAATCGTATATCCTCGCTCCTTGAAATGAATATAATTCCGCCCGGTACTACTCGCTTGCGTGATAGACGACTGACTCTCCCAATGTAATCTGGTACGACTGATCAGATAATCCTTATACCGAGTCGTCGGAGCAAAATCTTTTTTTTCTTTTTTGAATGTAACGAGATGAATGTAAATCGACTGCTCCCGCAAATGGATCACCCCTGTCCCGCTCGGACCGGGACTCTGAATGGTTGCCAGGCCAAATGCCGCATTGATTTCAAATAATCCATATGCGCCATGAAGATTCAACGCAATATTTCCCGGAAGCTCCAACCTGCTCTGAGGATACGCCTGCACACTTTGACGCCATTCTACAATTTCTCCCAAATCCTCCATCACGCTTGGATTTGTCCGCAATTGCGCAATCGATTCTTCATAGGTTTTCACACTACAAGCCTCTCCCTTTTTTCCCCACAACACATAATGCAGCGCCGCTTTTTCCTCTTCACTATATTTTTCTGCATCCCAGGGTTCTTCCGGCTTTAAACAGCTTAAATCCGCCATTTGCTTTAATAACCTTTGGTCCGTGCGCAAACAAATCCGACGTAATGCTTTTCTTTTATCCTGAATATCCGGGTCCTCCGGCAAAGACTGATTCAAAGCAACGCTTTTCCATTCCGACCAGGTTCTGGTTCTTAAAATCTCCAACGGAGCAAGCTTTGTTTCTTCCACAAAACTGGCAAAACTCAAAGGGCGTCCCGTCCCGGAAGTAAATGTCCGAATTGCTTCCGGAATAAAATTTTTTAGATTTCCGAGGCTTTGACGGATATTTTGTAAAATGCGTTCCCGCGCCACCCGCTCCAACAGGATATTACACCCGGGAGGCAAACTGGGGAAATCACGTTCTACTTCCTGGTCAATCCTCTGGCGCTGGTTTCGTAACAAAGCGCTAAATTTCCGATCCAGGCGATATTTAGGATGTGATTGCCCTACAAAATCCAATACGGTCAAGCATTCTTTTTCCGGAGCATGACGCAACCCACGGCCTAATTGCTGCAAAAATACCGTGAGACTTTCCGTAGGACGTAAAAACAACACCATGTTTATTTCCGGAACATCCACCCCCTCACTGAAAACATCAACCGTAAAAAGAAAAGAAATGTTTCCGGAACGAAATTCCTGAATCCTTTGATTTCGGTCCGCACCCGGAGTTTTTCCTAAAATCACTTCCGCACAATATCCCGCTTGCCGGAATTTTTCCGCCATGAATTCCGCATGCGCTACACTCACACAAAATCCTACCGCACGTACCTCCTCCAGATTCGGCTGGTATCGATGCATGCTGTCCAAAATCAAATCCACACGCTCTAATGCCCGCAAATGATCCCCCGTATATACTTTCGTTAGAGCATTGATATCATACTTGCCGTTCAGCCAAAATTCTTCCCCTGATATGTCCACAGAATCTGAAATTCCAAAATAATGAAACGGACAAAGTAACTTTTCTTCCAATGCTTCCGGTAAACGAATTTCCGCAGCAAACCGATGATCAAAATCACCCAAAATAGATTCCCCATCCATACGTTCCGGAGTTGCTGTCAATCCGAGTAAAATTTCCGGCTGAAAATAATCAAACAAAGGACGATAACTGGAAGCAGAAGCATGATGCGCTTCATCCAAAATAAGAAACCGATAATGTTTACCTCCCCATCGCTCCCATAACTTCCGGCTCTCCAAACTCTGAATGGACGCAAAAACATAATCCCATTCCTTCGGTACTTCTCCATCCACCAACATTTCCCCAAAATTCTGATCTCGAAGCACCGAACGAAAACAACAGCGCGCCTGATACAAAATTTCTTTATTATGTGCCACAAAAAGCAAACGGGAATCACGCCCGTTTTTTTGACAAAATCGGGCATAATCAAATGCCGCAATCACGGTTTTTCCTGTTCCCGTGGCTGCAATTACAAGATTTTTGAAAGAACCCGCATCTCTCGCTGCTGTTAATGCCTCCAATATCCGTTCTTGAAAAACATATGGACGGATATCCGCAAAAAACATCCGCTCCATTCCTTTGTCCTTATTTCTCGCGCGGGTAATCGCTCTCCGGAACAGGTCAGGATCCTGCCAGTCATACAAAACAAATTCTTCACGAGCCCAGTATGTCTCAAACTCCGCAAAAAACTTGCTCATAATATGTCCCATATCCTGGGACGTAATTTTAACCGTCCACTCCAGTCCGCTGGTCATCGCAGCTCCAGACATATTTGCCGACCCTATATAGGCCGTCGAAAACCCGCTCTTTCGCACAAAATGATAGGCCTTTGCATGAAGCCGTGTTCGCTCGGTATCATAGGAAACTTTTACCTGAATCCCCTGCTTTTTTGCCAGCCACTCTATTGCTTCCGGGTCCGACGCCCCCATATAGGAAGTGGTAATAATCCGAACTGGTATCTTACGGTCAACCAGATTTTCAAAAGCCGGCTGCAGCAAACGCAGTCCCGACCATTTAATAAATGAAACGAGTATATCCACCTGATCTGCACTTTTCATCTCCGTGCGCAATTCACTCTCCAATTGCGGCTCTTCCCTGGAACCGGTAAACAAACTGCTCATTCGTAAAGAACTTTCAGGACGAGGTAACGCCGCAAACGATTCATCCACACGAATCTCTTTCAAAATGTGCGGCGCGTCTATATGCAATAATTTTTTCCGCTTTGTGTACTCTAAACCATCTTCCGCAGACAAAAGCTCAATTAAACGATTCAAAACTTCTACACGTTTCGCAGAAGCCAGAATCGGCAATGCCTGTTTCAATATCAGGAACAAAAACTGACTGTATGTATGCGGAGCACTTTCATCCTCTATCTTTTCAAATGTCTTGAGAAGCTCCGGGTAGTTCTTCAACACCTCCGCCATCTCTTCATCTATCGGCTGCTCATACAAACCTGGAGGAAGTGGATGTTCAGAAGCCATAGACAAAAACAGGGGGATATGAATTTCTCATGCCAAATTCCTTAAATGAATATTTAAGCTCTGAAAACATGTCTTTTCTTTAGAAAAAAACCACATAACACTCTTCCGAAAATATCACATAAATCTTCCGGAGCAATCCATTTACTTCCACACCGCATTAGCGACGCGCAAAAGGTTTTCTCCCAGAATTTTCCGGATGGTTGTTTCGGAGTGCCCACGTTTGACCATGCCCACGGTAAAAAGCGGCCAGTTCATCCAGGCCAGGCTGTTTACCTGATGCGGCTGGCGCCATTCAGGTGAAAATAGCGGATCATTTTTGGGCCAGAGGTACTCCCAAGCAGTCCGGGCCTGGGCAATCGGTTTTACCTGGCTGAATATCGTGGAAAATTCTTCCGAACGATACGCAGTATCTGTCCCGATCGCGACTGCGTCTTCTCCGTAATGTTCCACCATATAATCAATGTGATCCATGAACGCATTGATATCTCCTGTTCGTCCCAGGAAAACCGGATGGTTGGTAATACTCATCACCCCACCCGTTGCCAGCACCGCTTTGATCACTTCATCGCTTTTCGCCCGGATATGTCCACTTAATGCATGCACCGCAGAATGACTCACCACGACCGGCTGCGTGGTAATCTCACACACATCCAGTGTCGTTTGCCAACCGGTATGCGCCATATCGATAATCACGCCCAGCCGGTTCATTTCTGCGACAACATGCTGCCCGAACTCGGTTAGCCCCCGGTCCTTTGGCTCCCCGCAACCACTGCCAATCGGATTTGCCCGGTTATAAGTCAAATGCATCATCCGTGCTCCCAGTTGCGCAAAAAGACGCACGTACTGCAGCTCATCCTGGACGTTTTCATTTTGCCCGGCCAACGGAATACCATTGAGCGTCAAGCAAAGAGAATGTTTTTTTTCCTGATACGCATTCCGGATTCCTTCCACAGAAGTTACACGTACAAGTTTATCCGGCATCGCATCGGTCAATGCCACATAACGGGCAAAACGTTTTAACAACCGCAACGGGGAACTCCCCTCCTGGCCCGCATTGAGAAACAGACACGACACTCCGGCCGTTTTCCGAGCCTGCACATATTCTTCCTGCAATTCGGGAGTACGCTGCCATCCCAGCATCCATTGCTCTTCCAAAAGATCCCGAATCTCCGACGGCGACGCTCCCTCATCAATAATTTTGTTCACCTCTTCAGGCACAGCAGGCGCATGCAGCCCGAGACTGTATGAC
>CAKUMP010000089.1 GCA_934667795.1 uncultured Chthoniobacterales bacterium
CTTTTTGTCTTTGGAAGTGGCTTTTTTGTCTGCATCTGCGGCTTTTTTCTCAGCGGCAGCTTTTGCAGCGGCTTCTGCGGCGGCCTTTTCGGCTGCTTCTGCAGCGGCTTGTGCTTCCGCTTCTGCAGCAGCCTGTGCCGCTTTGACCAGGTCAGGGAGCGAAGCGTTCAGGTTTTTTGCCTGTACGTTATCTCCCCATAGACGATTGGCCTCTTTGGCCAGTTCCTGAGCGGATTCGTAGTTTTCGTTGGAAACTTCCTGTTGTGCCTGTCTGGTCAGTTCCACAGATTTGCTGATATCATCCAGTTTTACATTATTGAGGACACGATTCAGTGCAGTCAGGGCTGTCGAGATATCGGCGAGACCGCGTTTACTGCGTGGGAGATAGGGTGGGATTTCCCGGCGTGCTTTTGCTTCCTCGAGAAGACTTTTGTAGCGATCCTGTTCGCTATCATACTGGGCTTGCAGGGCAGGACGTTTTTCAGAACGTGTCAGTGCAAGTGCATTTTTAAACTCTTCTTCTGCGGCTGCCTGGAGTGGTTTTTGTTTTTCGACCAGTGCGGACAGTGTATCGGCGGCCTGACGCGCGATCACCACAGCATCCGGATAGCTCAACGAGCCTTTTGCGGGTGGCTGGTTAAACTGGGAAAATGTATTGAGCACACGCACATAATCCTGGCTCTGCATCGCTTCCTGCATGATCATCAGAATACGATGACCGGCAATTTCAGAAGTTTTTTTCTGTGCTTCTTCTGCCGAGATCCAGTTGCCATTGATTTTGATATCGCCTGCGACCACGCGTTCCTGTTCGGTTTTAAAGGCTTCGAGTCTGGATTTTATTTCTTCTGCAAATGTGCTTTCCGGGAATTCCGTAAGGAAACGGTTCAGACGGGACACAATCGCTTCATATTCCTGTGCTTCAAGCGAATTATCCCGAACGTGAACTTCTTTTAGTTCGGTAAATGCAATTTCGTCTTCTTTCGTGACAACGATTTCTTCGATTTCGTCGCGGTTAATTGTTTTTCGGTCTGTAATAGAAGCGGTAACCTGAATTTCGAGAGAAATTGCGGAATCTGTTTCTGCGACGATGGTGCCTTCCAGTTTTTCACCTGACTTTAAAATGACGGTGTCACTGAACCCTGGGTTGGAGGTCAAGGTGAATAAAATGCAAGAAACAACTAATTGTGGGAAGAACTTCCGAATAATCATCCGGCGAGTTTGCATGGAGATAGGGAGTTTGAGAAGTCTAAAATGATGTTTTTGGGAAAGGAAAATGAAAGATAGTGAAAAAATTCGCAAAATCGGCTTGCGAGAAGGCAAAATGAAGGGGATAAAGGGGGTATGAGTACTGGGGTAGAATCAATAGCTGCATACGATTCCAAAATCGAAGGCAATATAATATTCACGCAATTAGATACGGCGATCAACTGGATGCGCAAGAATTCGTTATGGCCGATGCCGATGGGGCTGGCATGTTGCGCGATCGAATTGATGGCAACGGCAAGTTCGCGGTTCGATATTTCCCGCTTTGGTGCGGAGGTAATGCGGTTTTCACCACGACAGGCCGATGTGATGATTGTGGCTGGCACGGTGACATACAAAATGGCGTATGCGGTAAAACGTATCTATGATCAGATGGCAGAGCCGAAGTGGGTGATTGCCATGGGGGCATGCGCTTCAAGTGGTGGAATGTATCGCAGCTATGCGGTGTTACAGGGGATTGATCGGTTGATTCCGGTAGATGTGTATGTTTCAGGATGTCCTCCACGGCCGGAAGCTCTGCTGGAAGGACTGATGCGCTTACAAAAGAAAATTGAAGGCGAATCCGCCATCGCAGATCAAAAGAAAGAGTTGATCGAATCCCTTAGTTAAGGGATTGCCTGAACAGGACGTTAAAAACGGATGTGACAGGGAGAGAGAATAAGCAGGAGATAAAAATGCAAGCAGCAGAGGTACAGGAGAAAATTGAGGAAAAATTCCAGGAACGTGTTCTGGAAAAAAAAGAATTTCGTGGTGAGCGGACGATTGTGGTTAAACGGGAATCTTTAAAAGAAATTTTACAGTACTGTCGGGATGCGCTGAAATTTGACATGTTGCTGGATGTATCCAGTGTGGATCATTTTGGGGACGAACCGCGATTTGAGATGGTGTATGAGTTGTACTCGCTGGAAACCAAAACGCATTTACGCGTGAAATGTACGGTTTCTGAGGACGACTGCAAGGTCGATTCCGTAGTGGAACTCTGGCCAACAGCAGATTGGCATGAACGCGAAGTGTACGACATGATGGGAATCCGTTTTGAAGGACATCCTGATCTGCGTCGCATTCTGATGTGGGAAGGCTACCCTTACTATCCACTCCGCAAGGATTTTCCTCTCGAAGGAAAATCCAGTGATGCCGGGTTGACTGCATTCACCAAGCCGGCGCCACTCGAGGGCGGGCCATTTGTCACAGTTCCATCCAGCGAGGAAAGACATAAAAGAGAACCCCGCGCACATCCTCCTGAAATTTAGGAGTTTGGACATTTGAACGGCTCTGGCATGTCAGAGACTTTTCCCACCCAAGGGAAGAATTTGGAGTGCGAGGCTCTGCACCGCTTTGGTTCAAACGACGTGTGCGTTTCGTCATACGAAGGATGTTCGTACAATCCATTTGTTATGATCCAAAGTGGCGGAAACCGCCGCACTCCAAATGCGCTCCATTCCATTCGGAAAGTGAGGGGACGCGCCGTATTCTGCGAATAAAAATCGCTTAAAAATGTCCAAACCCCAGTGCCGACGGGGACGTCGGCGTTCCCAGCAGTTTTTTTTGTGCCTGGAGATAGCCGGGGGTGAAGCGGAGGACTGGTGGGAGGTGTGGCAGGGAGGTTGGAAGCAGGGTATCCAGCAGATCCATGGATTCAGGTGCCAGCCATGCGGGGCGGAGTTTCAAGCGGCGCGCGAGTGGAAGCGGCAGTAGTTCAGTTGCGAGAAAACGGGTGGGAATGGTTCCCAGCCGAAACAAGAAGGGTGACACCGGACGATGCACATGTTTTGCGACTTCCGCACAAACCGGATCCGAACCCAGCAAGGGGCCTTGAATCATCTCTTCATAATAAAGAAGAAAATCCGACCAGTTCTGGGGGCCATACGTAGTCGCTAAACCAAAATAAGTGCCGAAAACACGTAAATCCTGGTAGAACGTATTTTTCTGCGGTAGCGGGACGGGTGCAACCCAGCGTTCATATAAAAACATACTGGTGCGTGCGAGAGTCGCAATGACCCAGAGCATGAGATCGGAATCGAACGCGGAATATTCCGGTGTTTCTCCCGGAGCGGATTTTACCGGACGATGGGCTTTTGCGACCGTCCGTTGAACTTCTCGGGCTTGCGCTTTTGTCCCGAACGTAATCGTATAAATGGCATGGAGCGTATGTTCGAGCCGTCGTTGGGAATCTTTTACAAAATTGGAATGCTGAGCAACCCCACGTCCGATGAGTGGGTGAGCGATTTGGAGAATCGCGGCCGTTGGGCCCCCGAGCAGAACGAAATTTTCCCGATAAATTTTCCAGATCATGGAATCCGGTGGAAAAACGAAATCGGTACCTGCAGAGCGATCCGACGTCCGCTCGGATGTCCGTGTCGAGCTTAAGGGAGTGGTTGTTGGGGATGGATGGGGCATGGGCTAAACATAGGAAAAATGTTAAATATTGTGGTCGCGGTCATCGCTGCGAAGGTGGATACGTTTTGTTTCCAGATTATGAACGGCTTTGATATACCGAACCGTTTTGGATTTTGCGCGCATGAGAATTGAATGGGTAATGGCTTTATTGCGGATCAGTTTCACCCCTGGGAGCAGAGGGCTGTCGCTGATACCGGTAGCGCAGAAAATGGCGCTGTTGCCTTCTACCAGATCATCGGCGCGGAAGACGCGTTGAAGCTCTTCAGGAGTTGTGGAGCGTAAAACATCGGCACGTTCCTCTTCATCGCGTGGCCACATGCGAAGAAGAATTTCTCCTCCTAATGCTTTAAGTGCGGCTGCGGTCAGCACCCCTTCCGGCGCACCTCCGGAGCCCATATACAGATCCACGGTAGATTCAGGAAGCGATGGCGCTACCGCAGCCGTAATATCTCCATCCGTAATCAATTGAAGGGCCGCACCACATTGACGTACTTCTGAAATCAACTGATCATGCCTCGGACGATCCAGAATCGTGACCACAATTTCCGACACGCGTTTGCCGAGCGCACGCGCGACAGTATCCAGGATTTCACTTGTGGATTGTTGAAAAGAAATTTCTGGGACGAGTCCTTTTTCGATGGCGGACACCACCATGGGACCGTAAGCCAGTTTTTCCGCATAAAATGTCGGGATATGTTTCATCGCATGCGCCCCGTTATCCGGGCTGATTTCTGCAGCGGAAATGACAGAAATCGCATTTGGCAGACCTTTTGACATATTGGTGGTTCCATCAATAGGATCGACCGCGATATCGAAACGAGGGGCATCTTCGACCCAGGTGCCCAGGCGGTCTCCGAGAAAAAGCCCCGGAGCATTGTCCTTGATACCTTCTCCAATGACCACTTCTGCCCGCATGTTTACCAGTCCAAGTACCCCCTGCATCGCATCGCAGGCGGCCTGATCGGCCAGTTCTTTTTGTCCGCGACCTAACCATGGGATACAATTCAGGGCGGCATTTTCGGTAGCACGAACGAATTCAAATTCGATGGTGCGCTCGTGATCGTAATGCGGATGATGACTCATAGATGCAATGTGTAGTCGATAAATCAGTTAAGTGAAATGTTTTTTGGAGATTTTGCTTCCAGTTGTTGCGAAGGGGCGAGATTGGAAATGATGGTTTGCCACAGGTGTTCCCGGGGGACATCCACCAGAAGATGAAAAGAAGCAGGGTGCAGGAGCCAGACGTTTTGCGCAATTTCATTGTCCAGTTGAAGAGGATTCCAACCGGCATAACCAAAAAATGCGTGGGTAATGGAATTTGCATAAGAAGAAGTGTCGGAAAATTCTTCTATCTGGATTATTCCTTGTGCGTCCGGAAAAAGGGTGAGGAAGCGAAGCGTGTCCTGATCCACGGGGCCGGCATCAAACGCGAGTAAATGCCCCCAGGCGATTTCTGGAGGAAGTTCAAAATCTTCCAGGTTTTGTTGGGTGGGGCGAGTAAGGTTGAAGCCAAGGGCTCCCTCTTTCGTGTGCTCTAAAAGAAAAATGACCGCCTGGGAGAAGTTCGGATCCTCCAGCGAGGGGTGTGCCACAAGGAAATTTCCTGTCACGGAAGCAAATGTGGGGTCAGAATGACTGTACATACGATCAATCTAAAAAATCCAGGGAGGACGGGCAAGCGCAATCCCATTCCGGATTCCTCGAAATTGACATTGCGCACAGTGGTAAATAAAGCATAATAAAAGGATGGACTGGAGTAACTGGAGCACATGGGGATAACGGAGACTACATTGAAAATCGGAGATCGGGAATTTCGTTCGCGTTTATTATTGGGAACGGGGAAATTCGGGTCGTTGGAAAAGATGCGCGAAGCACTGGATGCCAGCGGGACAGAAATTGTGACGGTGGCGTTACGCCGTGCGGATCTGACAGGCAAAAAAGACCCGTTTGCGAATATCCTGGAGTTTATCGATCCTAAAAAATATTTGTTATTACCGAATACCAGTGGAGCGATCCATGCGGAAGAAGCGGTGCGTCTGGCGCGGCTGGCCGTTTCTGCCGGAATGCCTCCCTGGGTAAAACTGGAGATTCATCCGGACCCGCACTGGCTGTTGCCGGATCCTATTGAGACGCTGAAAGCGGCAGAAATTCTGGTAAAGGAAGGGTTTACGGTGTTGCCTTACATTAATGCTGACCCGGTGTTGGCGAAACGCTTACAGGATGTGGGGGTGGCAACGGTGATGCCTCTGGGGGCTCCTATTGGAAGTAATCGCGGGCTGGAAACGCGCCATCAACTGGAAATTATTATTGCGCAGGCGGAAGTGCCGGTCGTGATAGATGCCGGACTCGGTGTTCCGAGTCATGCTGCAGCAGCGATGGAATTGGGTGCCGATGCGGTGCTGGTGAATACCGCCATTGCGATTGCGGATGATCCGGTACGGATGGCAAAAGCTTTTAATATGGCTGTGGAAGCGGGGCGCGCAGCCTATGAAATCGGATTAGGTGCGCCTCTGGATCGCGCGGAAGCAACCAGCCCCTTAACAGGCTTTTTACAGACAACCGGAGAGAAATAACGATGGAGACGTTGTTAGAAGTGAAAGATCTGAAGACCTGGTTTCCGGTCTATGGTGGGGTTTTTAAAAAACATGTGGATGATATCCGCGCAGTCGATGGGATTTCTTTTACCGTAGGGCGTGGACAGACGGTGGGACTGGTCGGAGAAAGCGGGAGCGGGAAAACTACCGTGGGCCGTACGCTCATGAAACTGGTGCCGGCAACTTCCGGCGAAGCCTATTTTGACGGAAAAGAAATTCTGGGGATGAAGGAAAAAGCGTTTCGTGCGTATCGACGCAGGATGCAGATCATTTTTCAAGACCCATTTGCTTCTCTGAACCCCCGGATGACGATTGCACAAATCATCGGAGAGGCATTACAGATTCATTTTCCGGGCAGATCCCGCAGCGAACACCAGGACAGAATTGCGGCATTGTTGCGACAGGTCGGCCTCCAGCCGGAATATATGAAACGTTTCCCCCATGAATTCAGCGGCGGACAACGTCAGCGAATCGGAATTGCCAGAGCTCTGGCCGTGGAACCGGAATTTTTAGTCTGTGATGAAGCTGTCAGTGCGCTGGATGTCAGTGTGCAGGCGCAGATTGTGAACCTGCTGGAAGATTTGCAGGACGAATTAGGGTTAACGTATTTATTTATTGCACACGATCTGGCCCTGGTGGAACATATCAGTGATCATGTGCTGGTGATGTATCGGGGGAAAATTGTGGAATCCGCGAGTGCGGAAGCGATTTATGAAAATGCGCAGCATGAGTACACAAAAAAGCTGCTGGCAGCAATCCCGCAAGGGTTGTAAAAAAGAACGGGAAATCGACGAGTGGTTTCTATTTGGAAATTTTCAGAAAATCTGGAAGAAATGAAATTGAGTGTAGAATGTAAACTGGAGAGCATGAAGCTGTGGCGCCATTATTAAGAAAATTTCTGGGACACAACTGGTTTTTATTTGTGGTGATGCTGGGGTTGCTGGGGTTCGGGTTGTTTGCAATTTACAGTGCGACCTGGATGCGGGATGATGAGTATCTGGTAACGGCATGGAGGAAGCAGGCAATCTGGGCAGGGTTGGGACTGGTTGTTTATTTTGTGAGCAGTCTGATCGATTACCGCTGGGTGCGCTGGGGCGGGTTGCTGTTGTATGTCGTGGGGCTGGTGTGTCTGGTGCTGACTGCGATTATCGGGAAGCGGGTCTATGGTGCCAAAAGCTGGCTGGCGATTGGTCCAATCAATTTTCAGCCTTCTCAGATTGCGATTATTGCAGGGATCCTGGTGTTGGCGTTGTGTTTGATTTATTTCAGAAAACTGGCACCATTCTGGCGGATTGTTTTATGTGGTGCGGTGATTGCAGCTCCCTGGCTCATGATTTTGAAACAACCGGATCTGGGGTCTGCAATTGTGTGGGCACCGGTCTTTCTGGCAATGTTGTTTGTGGGAGGAATTCCCAAACGTTATTTGATTGTCATGATTTTGTCCGGATTATGTATCATCCCATTGTGGGTGAATTTCGGAATGAAAGGGTATCAGCGAGACCGAATTACGACATTTTTGGATCCTGAACATGATCCACAGGGAAGTAGCTGGACGATTAACCAATCGATGACCGCTATTGGTTCCGGCGGGTGGGATGGAAAAGGATTCAAAGCACCTAATACATTAAACGAATTGGGATTTCTCCCCAGTACGATCGTCCATAACGATTTTATTTTTGCAGTGATTGGTGAGCAGCATGGATTTATCGGAGGCGTTTTTTTAATCACTGCATTCGGTTTGCTGTTAATGACGATGCTCTATATCGCCTATAACGCGCGTGATGATTTAGGACTGTTGTTGGCAGTGGGAGTGATTGCTTTAATTTTTACGCACGTGTTTATGAATGTGGGGATGACCGTTGCCCTGACGCCCATTACAGGTTTGCCCCTTCCGTTGATCAGTTACGGGGGGTCGTTTGTGGTGGTGGTGATGTTTGCTCTGGGGATTTTACAGAGCGTCTGGGTTCATCGACAATCGTTGGAATGATAACCGAAAAAGAATGTTGTGAGATTTGGGGATATGAAAAAATCCGTAGGATTTCGTAAAAATAGTGGACGCGGTGGTCTGTGGCTGATGTTGAAAATGGTTCTGATGGGCGCATTTTTAGTGACACTGGCATTATATGTGTCCTGGCAATACGCACAATACACCGAACAAAAAAAAGCAGAAGCACAACAGAAATCTGCACAGGAAAAAACGGCTAACGCATCAAGCTCTGTTCCCAGCGTTGCAACCCCACCCCCGCTCCCAACCGCAACCCCCACACCCACCCCACGCGTGATCCCAAAATTATAAAAATCTTCCCCACCCCCCCCTTACCATCCCCAGCGTCCCCAGCGTCCCCAGCG
>CAKUMP010000090.1 GCA_934667795.1 uncultured Chthoniobacterales bacterium
CGGTTTCCCCGCTCTCGCCGCGACTTCAATCGGAGGAACACGAAAATTTTCCGTGCTCGCCAGCACAATAATATCCACTTCCGGATCCTCAATTGCTGCTCGAAAGTCTGTCGTCGTTTTCTTCGGGTTAAATTGCTCCCGACAAATCTGCAGGCTTTCCTCACTCACGTCACAACAGGTATGCAACACCCCAAAGTCCGACTGAACAATATTCGGAATATGTTGAGACCGTGCTAACATTCCACATCCTATTACCGCAAAATTCAATGGCTTGCTCATATTTTTAATCCACCTAAACCACATCTTTTCCAGGAAGCAACCTTTTTCTGAAAAAATGTAACACCTTTGTCACTTTCGCTATTATCATTGGTATAAATCCATAATTTCCCCTAACGTTTCTATCATTCGCTCATTCCCTTTGTGAAATTTATGAAACATTCTTTGCGGACACCTATCTCATGAATAAATCCACCTACGCGCATCACAGGATTATTTCCAAATTGGCAGGACTCCTTACTCTTGGGGTCATACTTCTTGCTGGGGTCAGCCTTTTTGCTCTTTTTTCTTCTCATAAGCACTCTCAAAAAACACTTCAGGAAATCAACCTCCTCCAATCCGCGCTCCATCTCACACAACACGCACAGGTCACCTTTAAAATACAAATCCAGGAATGGAAAAATACCCTCCTCCGCGGACACTCGCCAGAAGATCTGGAAAAATATACACTCCGGTTCAATTCTCTCCAAAAAGAAATTCAAACCACCCTCACCCGCTTGCAAACAGAACTCAGCGCACTCCCACACGAAATTGCTTTCCAGTCCAGCATCTCCCGGCTTCTCACGGCACACCGGGAACTCCACTCGACGTATCTTCAGGCATTACAGACGTTTCCTTTCTCCCAGCAGGATGCTCCCTTTCTCATCGATGCTCAAGTCCGTGGTCTCGATCGCACGATCGACGCACAATTCGATACACTCGCACAAAATATTTATTCCGAATCATCGGAAATCATTACCGAACTGGAAAAATCCACAGAAGCCTATTACCAAAAACAGCGATTCATCACCTCCATCGTTTCGCTCGTTGTCATCGCACTCGCATTCATCCTGGTCATTTTCTTTAACCGTTCTCACGCACGTATTTCATGATTTCTCTCGTTGCTCTATTTCTAGCGGGACTCAGCTTCTTTTTCACCGGGCTTAATAACCTTAAAACAAATTTACGGGAAATCAGCAGCCGGCAATTCCGACGTCTGCTGGCAAAATTTACGCATCAACCGGTTCTGGCAGCTTTAACAGGGTTAATTTTCGGTGCCATCACGCAAAGTTCCACTGCGGTTTCTTTCATCCTTTCAGGAATGATCACCTCCCGGCTGATCACCTTGCCGCACGCGCTTCCTGTCGTCGCAGCCGCAAATATCGGCACCTCGCTTCTGGTCTTTGTAGCGACTTTCAGCCTGGATATCCCGATCCTTTATCTCATCGGAATTACCGGACTTCTCCTGGCATTCCAGCTTACCGGTCGCTTCAAACCCATTTTCCAAATTCTTTTTTCTATTGGAATTCTTTTCCTTGGACTCTCGATGATGAAAGAAGCGTTCGGCCCTTCCGACACCCTTCCGGGGTTTGAAAATTTTGTACATTTTGTACAGGCCTGGAGTTTTACGCCATTCATTCTGGGGATTATCGCCCGGGTATTAATCCAGTCTTCTTCCACTATCAGCGTGATGGCGATCACCTTTACCGCATCCGGCATTTTCACAGAATATCAGGCCTTGCTTGCCATCTGTGGCACGGGACCGGGGGTCGCACTCTCCGCACAATTGCTATCCTCCAATTCCTCCGGAAACTCCAGACAAATTATTCTTTTCCAATCAATCATCAATGCTCTTTCCGGTACATTTTTTGTCCTTCTGTTGCTTTGCGAAAAATTATTTCATTTTTACCCGCTCGAAAATGTTCTTCATACACTTTCCGCATCTATTTCCGGACGCCTTGCCTGGATGTATTGCTTTCTCATGTGTGGATGTTTTCTCTTTGCCATGCTCCTCTACCGTTTTGCGCCTGCCATGCTCCAACGTCTTTCGCCAGCGACCACTGACCAGAATCTTGCGCAACCCGCTTTTCTCGATGAAGAAATGTTAAGCCTGCCTGATGTCGCACTCCCACTGGTCCAGCAGGAACAATTCCGTGCACTTCAGGCATTACCGAATTATCTCGCCCCTATTCAGTCCGATACTTCCCAGCTCCATTCCAGTACCCCCACCAGCCCATCCACCAGTCTCGAACAGCTTCATCAAGCATCCCTTAGCCTCAATAAAGAAATTAAACATTACCTTCAGGAACTGATCCAACAACAACTCTCGTTCGAATCTTCCTCCGATCTCCTCCAACAGGAAAAACTCCATGATATCCTCTCGTCCTTGGAACAAAATGTCTATCAGTTCACACAACTCATCCTTGAAAATCCTCCACCTGCCACATCCTTGCCTCTCATCCATGGACTGACCGAAGCACTCCATACAATTCTTCTCACTGCAATCGACGCATGCCAATCACAAGACCCCATGGACAACGCATTACTCCTGAATATGACATCCGATCGCGGCTCGCTCATGGAACGACTCCGCAAATCCTATCTGCAATCCGAAGCATCACCTGAAAGCCGCTCCCTGATCTTCTATGCAACGTCTCTCTTCGAACGCAATATCTGGACCATCCGCCGCCTCGCCCAATGGCTTCAATCAAGCATCTAACTGTTTTTTAAACTGCATGGCGAGTATCGTCACATCGTCATGCTGGTCGGCGCCATTGGCATGCTGGATGACGGCTTCCACCACTTTTGCTACCACCGTTTTCGGAGAGGCACCGCCACCTGCTTCACGTAGCACTTCTTCCAGTCGATCCTCGCCCATGCATTTACGGTCGGGAGACATCGCTTCCGTCACTCCGTCCGTATATAAGAGAATCAAATCCTCCTTATCCATATCTACGGAAAAACGTTCATATTTGATATCCTCAAACACACCCGGAGCCACGCCGGAAGGGCCTTCCAGCATCTGGACATCTCCATTTTTTCGCACAATATAGGCCGGATTATGTCCGCCATAGGCCATTTCCACTTTCCCGGTACGCATGTCCAGAATTGCCACCAGCATGGTCACAAACAGTCCCATACTGTTTTCACGGCATAACTCATTATTTAATTCGAACAGAATTTTATCGGGGGGATGGCCGGCCATCGCGACACGTTTCAGCAGGGTTTTTGCGACCACCATAAACAAGGAAGCGGGTACACCCTTTCCGGAAACGTCTCCTACAGCAAAACAAAGGCGATGTTCATCCAGAAAGAAAAAATCATATAGATCGCCACCGACATCCCGGGCCGGATCCAGTTGTGCGAACAAATCAATTCCGGGTGCATTTGGAAACGGCGGAAATATGCGTGGCAGCATACTCATCTGGATATTATGCGCAATCTTCAGTTCACTTTCCACGCGTTCTTTTGCCGCCGTTGTTTCCTTCAGGTTTTCCAGATACTGGTCCAGTTTTTCCTGCATCGACAAAAAGGAACCTGCCAGAAGTCCTGCTTCATCCGCATGTTCATGCGCCAGCTTACGTACCTCTTCTTCATGCTCACCTGCTCCGGAAAAGTTGCGTTTGGCAAATTCATTCATGTAATTGGAAAGCAAAATCAACGGACGAGACAACATTCGCGCCAGAATCAGACTCAATAAAAATACGCCACCAAAAATCCCCACCGCAATTCCAATCACCCGCAGCAAAGTCTTTTGTAATTTAGCATCAATAAAATCGATATTAATATCGCTACCTACAAGATACTCCTGCCCGCCCGGTGTTTTTCTGGGAATAAAGACTGAACGATAATCGCCAAACTCATCTCTATATTCATCAAATTGTGTCGTATGCTCCGAAAAAGCTCTACGCATTCCGGCAGAGGGCTTTTCATATAGTTGTAGAAATGTCGTATATTCTCCTGTTTCCAACTCCTTGGTTGTGGCATTACTGCTGGTCGTCAGAATTTCATCCCCTCGCTCCATGTAGGTGTAAACCCACGTCACTCCATTTGCATCCGCATATCGGGTCAGGCGTTGCAAAAATGCATAATAATCTTCATCCGTGATTTTGCCTGCCTGAATCTGATCATGGTAATCTTCCGGCAGCAATAAATCTACTGCCAATGCGGTACTCACCAGCTTTCCATCAATCCCTTCATAAATCGCCCGTTTCTCCACATGATACGCCGTCACGCAAAATATCCCCACCGACACTAACAATAACAGGGAAAATAGAAGCAGTATCTTTTTACCTATGCTTAAATTCTTTAACATATTTTTAATCTATTTGATTTGTCCGATACAGTATCAAAACCCCACTGGCCTCAACAGGAAATACTTTCTCAAAGTCCTTCATCACATCCAATAATGAAATTTTCTGAAAACTGCTCATGACCGACTCCACGAGCGAATCCACTTCGTGGGTGAAATGGTAAATTCCTATCCAGTCCGAACTTTCTATTTTTTGATTCTCCCACAAAATGTCTCCCTGGGAGTTTAAAGTTCCTTTCCGATAAGAATCCATTCCTTCAGACACCGTCAAAATTTGCAATTCCTGTGGCTTGAACAAGGATACCACTTCTTCGGTTGCAGCGACGACTCCAACTTCTCGCATTCGTACTTTCCAGTATTCCAGCATGGCCCCCCCCTCTGATAACCGTTGCAGTTTTCCTCCTTCCGACATCCTTGCCAGAATCCCATACACGCCCCCGGCATGCTCCAGTAACTCCATCACATACCCTTCTCCCCCCCCATATATACCGGCAGCAGCCTCTATCCATCGGGTTTGGACACTTTTATTCCCATACGTTTCCTGTTGTAACAGTTCTGCCAGATCTTCTTCTGTGCGAAACTGTTCTGCTTCCACAATCGATTTTTTCACTCGTTCCCCCTGTTCCAGCAAGACCGCTCCCATCGTCTGAAACGTATGACTCAAATCACTGATTTCCCGGATAATACTATCTCCCTGCGCATGTTCGACATGACCCACACTGTTTTCACGTCCTTCCAATACGCCATCGGCCGTACGTTCCAACTGACGAAACCCGCTCCGGATTCCTGCCGATACCAGCAATGCAAATAAAATCCCTACCACAAATGTCCCCACCACCACCCACCACACCGTATCCTCTGTCTCCTGCCATTTTTTTGTCACCCATAATGCATTCGCTTCCACAACCAACACTCCGATTTCTGCACCCTGCGGGTCTGTCAGAATACTATAAACCCGGTGCACTGCCACCTCACCATCTTCCGAAGTAAGCACATCTGATACATAACTCCCATTCTGTCGGGTACTTTCCAGAATTTCCGCACTCAAATTGCCCAATCCACCAGGCAACAACTCTTTTCCTGCTTGCCATTTCACGTGAGCACCCGCCAGATCCGTAATCGCGATCACATGCAGACGTCGCCAATTTAAAACCGTTTGCAATGCCTCTTCCGCATCTGCCGTCAGTTTCTGTTTTTGCGCATCCTCAAACTCGTCTCCCAGCAACTCCGCCAGAGAAATCCCGTACGCTTGTAATTCCTGATGCCGTGCCCATTCTAACTGTTTCCCTTCCAGAAAATAAATAATCCCACCTAACAAACCACCCAGCACCATAAACACCGGCAAAAACACCAGCAGTATCTGCGTCCGTATCTTCATTACTCCCCGCCCTCCATTTTCTGATTCAATAAACCAATTAAAAAGTCCGGACACTCTCTGACAAAACGATGAAAGACTGGTTTAGGCAGCATTAAAATGGTTTCTCCTGTCACCGCTTTCACGGTCTGCTCACTACTTTTATTTAATAACAAAGATTCCCATCCAACCAGTTCGACCTCTTCTTTGCGCAAAACAATCCAGAAAGCCATTGCCGACTCGCCTTTTCGCAACAAGACTTTTTCTTCGTCATTCTCCAGTTTCCAAACATTCACCAAGCCAGCAAATGTGGCTAATTCCGAATCCTGCAATCGGCGAAAATAGCGTGTTGCCCGTAATCTGAAAAACAATTCTGTCGGAGTCATCCTTCGCCTCCTTTTTTATCGCGTCCTAACTGAACCATTAACCATTGTGCACTATTCAAGCGTTCAGGCTTTTTCTTTTCTTCAAAAATCTGATCCAGCCAATCGGTACACCCCTCCACTTCCTGTCGTGGGGCACGTCCAAACAACAGACATTCCATCGATTCCTCTAACTTTCTATGTCCATGTCCTGTCAGGTTTTCCCAGCTTTCTTCTTCCTCCTGTCTCCAGCACACCTCCATGCCTTCATTCAATGCCAGCCAGCGAAATTCCCGGCTTTTAAAATCGTAGAGGATTACGCCTTTAAAAAAGCTTTCCCCCATTTTCAGAACCCGCACCAGCAATTCTTCCTCCGTCACCTTGTTTTCTGCCAGCAATTTTCGTCCAAGTACCAAAAAATCAGCGCGTCGTTGCGCCATTACCAATCCATTTCCACGTGCTTCCGCCAGCCATATCAGGACACGGTCTCCCGCCACTGCATACCCACTGGCATCCACTCCACGCAAGCTGCTGCCGAAATATTTTGCTCGGAACATCGGCCCGATACTGACTTCCAGCATTTCAATACCACCCCCCAATGCTTTGCTTAATTCATTCCGCTTTCGCCGCAGTTCCAACTCTTTTCGGGCAACCACCATTTCTTCCAGCGATGATTTCAAGGTGGAAGAAATTTGATTAAATGTTTCGGACAGCGATTTTAATTCCCGCGGGCTTTCAATTTCCACCATTAAATGACTTACCCCCGCAGCAGCACGAAGGGCACCTTCCTTCAGCTTATTCAATGGGCGAACCAATCGATACCCTGTTAAAAAACTCACTCCCATTCCTGCTGCAATCACCACAAATGCAGCCACGACCAGTTGCAGCATCGCTCTGCGTTTATGTTGGGTAATGATGCTGATATTCACATCTGCCCCGGTCATCGCCACCACTTCTCCTTGCTTGTTTCGTATCGGTGCAAATGCGGTTTTCAACAGTCCCCAGTTTTCCCATTTTTGTATTCCGCTTAAATAAACGGCACCTTCTGTCTGCACCCGGTGAATATCTTCCCGTCCATCCTCCGGCAATTGATCCTCCGCCCCCAGCGAAGAATGGTCTTCGCCTATTGTGCCATCCAACACATATTGTATGTCTAAATCATTTAATAACACCTGCGTATAAAGATACGTTAAGTCCAGGCGCTGCATAATGTTCTGCATCCGACGCACGGGGCGCGCATAACTCTCCTCCTCTTCGCTGCGAAACCCGAGCGCCATCCCCTCTGTCACAACCTCTCCCGTTTCCAGATTCACTGTTCCTAAGCCCACTTCCTGTACGACCGCCAATACATTTTCTCCCCAGCCCAGAATAAGTCCTTTGATTAAATCGGCTGACTCTACCCCTTGAATGGTCTTTCGTCCGGTTTCATTTCCCTGAGTATCCCAAAACACCAATTCCTGCCCGCTTTCTCCATCCTCTTCTTCCTTCGTCTTTTCCAATATCCCCACATAGCCTGCACCCTCCGGCAAAGGAGTAAACGCACGCAGGTTCAGATTCTGCTTCCAACCCGGCACCACCTCGACCTTCCCTCCGCTTGCCTGATCCCATTGGTATTTATAAATCCCTTTCCCAAACACCCACAATCCTCCTTCTTTTCGATAAAACATCCCTTTCATCCCCTCGCCCACCTCACCGATCACTTCCGTACGTCCATCCTCTCCAATTTTTAACAACGCTCCCGGTCCTTCTCCTCCCTTGAGCCCCACCCAGCCAAGTTCCGGGACAAATGTCACCGCCTGCAACTCCACTCCCCGCAGCGCGATCCAGGGCAAGCCTGCTCCCGTCTCTTCTTTTAAAAAAACAATCTGTTCTGTCCGCAGATCATATCCGGATAATTTCCCCGTCTCATCCGCTCTATTCAACCCCTCGAATCGATAGGGCTCCAGTAATGCATTATGCGCTCCCCCATCCAAAAACGATGCCAGCACAGTTCCGGTAGCAAACAGTTTTCGATCAAACCCATTCAGAATCCGCTGGTTCAAGGAGTAATACAAAATTGCACCGGTTACCAACGTACAAATAATGACTGCTGCCACCATCAGAAAAGCAAGAAATTGATGCAGCCGCAAATAAAATTTATGCATTTGCTACCTCCCGTCGTCCTGCCAGTAAAGCAATCAATGAGTCTGGTTCTGATCGCCCGGCAGCCATGACCACATCCCAGTCAAATAAAATCAATTCCACTTCCTGATCAGCCCCCTCACTGCCTTCGACGCCTCTTACCTTCACGCATTTTCTGCTTTTTTGTTCAAAAATTTCTTTCCCTATCACTTCTCCCGTTTGAATTCTGGTCCATTCATTTTTCAACAGCACTTCAGCGGTTCCGTGCCACAC
>CAKUMP010000091.1 GCA_934667795.1 uncultured Chthoniobacterales bacterium
CGACGATTGTGTTGGCGCCTTCGATTGGGTTTTTGACGGTTGTGATAGGGATTGTTGGGTGTGCATTGTACGCACGGTGGCGGAAATATCCGGATGCGGACAGAAGGACGTTTGCGCTGGCGACGGGGCTGTATAATTACGGGTATCTTCCTTTGCCTATGGTGGCGGCGTTGTATGATCAGGAAACGACCGGGGTGTTGTTTTTGTTTAATCTGGGGGTGGAAATGGCGCTCTGGACTGTAGGATTAGGGGTGATGGCGGGAAGCAGTTTTCGGGATGGAATCCGGCGTGCGTTGAATGCCCCACTGGTGGCAATTGTTTGTGGGCTGAGTCTAAATTTACTGGGGCTGGGTGTACATGTTCCGACGCCGGTCATGACCTCGATGGGGATGTTGGCCGTGTGTGCAATTCCGATGGGGCTTTTGTTGACAGGCGCAACCTTTGCGGATCATCGGCGCGAATTAGGTGCCAATAAGGCTTTTGGAGTGCTGACGGCTTCCTGTGTCTGGCGTTTGATTTTGTTGCCGCTTGTCTTTATTGCAGCAGCGTTCCTCCCGGGGGTCTCTGTGGAGTTAAAACGGGTTTTGTTAATCCAGGCTGCGATGCCATCGGCCGTTTTTAATATTATTCTGGCAAAGCTGTACAACGGAAACCCGGGGCTGGCATTAAGAATCGTAACCGCTACCACGCTGGGCGCTTGTATCACACTCCCTCTGATATTGAAGTGGGGGTCTCTCTGGTTGAACCTCGCGGCATTTTAAAGGAAAATATGTTGAGTGAGGATAAAATACTTTTTCCTAAAAAAAGTGCCCTGAAGGGGCAACCTATGTCAGCCTGGGGTAATCACCCCAGGTCTAGGGCAACATTCCAGGTCAGGCATTACAATAAGATGAACCCTGTAAGGGTGATCTAAAGCGGACGATTACATGAAGCGTATTTGGAGTGCGACGGTTTCCGTCCGCCGCTTTGGATCATAGCGAATGGGATGTACGAATAACCTTCGCATGGCGAAACTCATACGTCGTTCGAACCAAAGCGGTGCAGAGCCCCGCACTCCAAATTCTTCCCGTGTGGTGGGCAAATTTTCTGACATGCCAGAGCAATTTAAGTAAACTAACGCGATATTTTATCAAAAAATTAAAAGTTTCGTATTTTGCTCTTGCCAAAAGGAGAAACATTTTTCATATTTCCAGTCCGTTAAGCGGGCATAGCTTAATGGTAAAGCTCCAGCCTTCCAAGCTGGCTATGCGAGTTCGATTCTCGTTGCCCGCTCTCTTTTTTTTCCCAAACGTCCCCGTCGGCTAGAAAGGTCTGTTTCAGGTTTCACGCAAAGAACGCGGAGGTCGCAAAGGGTTTTCTTAAGTGGGTAATACGGCGGTGGGTGGGGTGGCACACGTTGGAAGAATATTTCACACGAAGCCCCCAAGCCACGAAGAATTTCTTAATTTTTAAAATTTCCGCGTTCTTCCGCGTGTTCCGCGGCTTAAAAAATTCTTAGCGACCCTTGCGCCCTTGACGTGAAACTCTTCCCAAGCACCCCACCTCCCTGCTCTTTGGGCGAACGCAATTCGCCCCTACAGACGCGTCACGTCCTAAATTTCATATTGTCGTCCGGTATATGCTGCGATAATATGACCCGAAATTTCACATCCAATATTCCATCATGTCGTATCCTGTCATTTTATTTTATAAATTTACCAAAATTGCTGATCCTGAAGCATTGCGCGATCAACAACGTGAATTATGTACAGAACTTGGCCTCAAAGGACGTATCCTCCTGGCGCATGAAGGAATCAATGCCACACTGGCTGGTCCTGTCGATGCTATCCAGGCGTATATCGACAATCTGACTTCTCTCCCGGATTTTCACGATGTCGAATTTAAATTTTCCGAAGGGGGCCCGGATACTTTCCCGCGTCTGATGGTAAAAACCCGTCCCGAAATTGTGACTCTCAAAGCCGGCGACCTCGGCCCCGACCTCCATAACCACCTCAGCCCGGCAGAGTGGAAAGAAGCACTCGATTCACTCGACCCCAATACGGTCGTGCTCGATGTCCGAAATAATTATGAATCAGAAGTCGGACGCTTTGAAACCGCCATCCCTTGCGATATCGAATATTTTCGCGATCTCCCGGAGTATCTGCCAAAACTCGAACATCTGAAATCAAAACGAATTCTGATGTACTGCACCGGCGGGATCCGTTGTGAAAAAGCATCTGCCCTTTTTCGTAAGCATGGATTCAATGACGTTTTCCAACTCCATGGCGGAATCGCCGCCTATCAGGAACAATTCGGAAACGACCATTGGCTCGGCGAATGTTTCGTTTTTGATAAACGCATGACCACCGCCGTCCCGGATAACCTGGTCCATATCACGCGCTGCGCCTATACCGACGTCACAACCGGACGATTTGTAAATTGCAAAAACCCGGAGTGTCATAAATTGTTTATTCTATCCACCACCGCAGAAGAAGAAGACCCCAACCGCGCATTTTGTCCGGAATGTTATGCACTTTTTTCGGAAAATATTCCCGCATGTTCCGCTACGGAATGAATCAATCCGCAGATTTAAGCCTGAAAGGATCCACAGATTAAGGTCTGAAAGGATCCGCAGATTTACGCAGATTTACGCAGATTTTTTTTGTAGGAATAAGAGGAAGAAACCCTGTGTGTTTTATGGATTAAATTTGCGTGTATTTAGCTTGGGTTTGGAGACAGTAATAAATCATAAAATTCTCAGGAATAATCTGTGTTAATCTGCGTCAATCTGCGGATAAAAAAACAGGAGAATCGATCTACAGATGAACGCCGATTTTTAAGGAATTCGGGCCGCCCCTACTTGACGTTTTCCCGGCATCTTTTATGATGGGCGGCGATGAAATTGATACCACACCTTGCTCTGGCTTTTTGCGTTGCTTTACCTGTCACTATTCTCGGCATTGCCCAGGATTCGCTTCCTCCTTTTGAACAGCCGCCCACTCGTAATGCGGTCGAAATTCTTAAACCCGAATTTTTGACCGGCCCCGGGTTTCGTGTCCAGCCATCGGTTCCGGCTTATTCCGGATCACACCATTTTACGCTTTTCGCTGAATCCGAAAACATGCCGGATTCTATCCGCATCGACGGCAATGCACTCCTCGCGCAACGCGTGGCAGAATTCCATGCAATCGCGAAACTTAAAGAGGTTGCCGGCACTAAACAATACGCTTCCGCTCTCGCAAATGCCGCAAAAAGCCCACTCAATTTGGCAAAAAACCTGATCGAACACCCCACTGACACAATCACCGGTATCCCGAAAGGCCTTTGGAAGTTTGTCAATCGCGCCGGAAATGCGATCGAAGATGCCGCAAATCCCACCCCGTCCAACCCCTATGAAGACGCTAAAGCAAAAGAACTGATCGGGTTCTCTAAAGCCAAACGCGAACTCGCCCTCCAGTTGAGTGTCGATCCTTATTCCAGCAATCCTGACCTCCAGACCGAACTCAATCGCGTGGCCTGGGCCGGCTATGCTGGAAAAATGACCCTCTCGGGCATCACTTTCGGTGTCGGTGGTCCGATCGGTGCGACTTTCAGTATCAGTGGCGCCACTCAAAGCCTCAGCGATGTCCTGCGTGACAATAACCCGTCGGAACTTCGTAAACTCAACCTTAAGGCAATGGAAGAAATGAATGTGCCGAAAACAACCGCCCAGACATTTGTCCAAAACCCGGTGTTTTCCCCCAGTGCTCAAACCGCTCTGGTCCTCGCACTCCAGGCGGTCCCGGCAGATAACCGCGCTTCTTTTATCCAACTCGCAAATGAAAATTGCTCCCACGAAACCGATGTCATTTTCCTGGTTTATACCGCGAACCTGATTGCACATCTCCATCACAATGGATACCCGGTCGCGCGTTTCGATACGCTCGGCGCCCTCCCGATTTGTTTCCTTCAGGACGGAAGCCTCATGGCCGCGCTTCACTGGGATTATGCCTGCTGGACTAACCTTTCCAACCAGTTCGTCCAGGGGTTAGCCGGTATTAAACCTTTCGGAAAAACGCCCCCACGTACGATTGTCGCGATCTCCGGCGATTTCTCCCCCACGCTCACACAAGTCGCAAATTCTTTGAAAATTCAACTCCTTCCTCGCCAAACGAATGTAGTTCTGAAATAATCCCCTAAACCTCTCTCCTTATTATGAAAAAAACAACTATCCTGACATTTGCCGCAAGCACTCTCGTCTGTCTCGCCTTCACTGCCTGCTCCACCACCCCCAAAAAGGCTGCTCCCACAGAACTCACGCATGACGAAATTTTTGCCAAAGCCGACAAAAACAAGGACGGCAAAATTTCCCGTGAAGAATGGCAGGAAGCCGCTCTCGAACTCACTTTCCGCTATACCGACACCAACAATGACGGCGCCATTTCCATCCCCGAATGGCTCGCCGCCTCCCGCACGAACAATATCGAACTCTTCAACTCTCTCGACTTGAACAAGGACGGAAAAATCACTCTCGAAGAATGCAAGCGTGCCGTCGCCAACGGCGTCCCCTTCCCCACCATGTTTGACGCTGTCGATAAAAACAACAACGACTACGTCACCTACGAAGAAATCGTCCGTTTCAACGAAAAACGAAACGAACTAACCCCGTAAGCCGACGAGGACGTCGGCGCTCCCGGCTTACTTATCGAAAAATAGCACTTCGCCGGAGTGGAGGTTGTATTCTGCGCCTACGATCAGGATTTCTTTGGCGTTTTCCAGTTTCTGCAGGATCGGACTTTGGGTGCGGATGTCTTCAATCACGTTCTGAATATTTTCCCGACATACGGCTTCGACGAATTCCGGGTTCTTAGAAGTTTTTTCTCCTTCAAAGTCCGATAAATCTTCGACTGCTTCACGGATCGGCTGGACCATGCTGGTGATGTTTCCTAATTCCACATTGTCGATCGCGGCTTTAACAGCCCCGCATCCGCTATGCCCCATCACTATAATGACCTTCGACCCTGCCACTTCACATGCGTATTCGAGTCCGCCCAGAACTTCCGGAGTGGCGACATTTCCGCCTACACGTAAAACAAATAAGTCCCCAATGCCGGAATGGAAAACATCTTCGACCGGGACACGGGAATCCAGACAGGAAAGAATCACCGCCCCCGGGTGCTGACCGTGTGCTGCTTTTTCAATGCGTTCTTTGGTGTGATGAATCGGTTCTGCCCCTTCGACAAATTGCCGGTTACGTTCTTTCAATTCTGCCAGCATCGACTCGGGAGTGAAACTATCCTGAACTTTTTCCGTAAAAAACTCCTGGGACGAATCGGTTGATGGCGCGGGGGAAATGTCCTTTGCCGATGAAGCCAGCGGACAAGATAAAAACGCAGTGGTGAAAACAAAAGCAAAGAGGGTGGAAGGATTCATAAATGTTTTATGTATTTTGGAACTCTTATCCAAATAATATTTTAATTCAATAAAAACAGATTCGATATAGATCAAAAAATTGAAGAATCGATCCGCAGATTTAAGTCTTAAAGGATCCGCAGATTGACGCAGATTAACGCAGATTTTTTAGGATAGGAATGAAGAATCTTTCGAACAAGACGTAAAGAGTGTTTGTTTTATGATTCCAGTTTGTGTCTATTTGGATTGGGTTTAGAGACAGTAAAAAACCATAAAAACTTCAGGAATAATCTGTGTAAATCTGCGTCAATCTGCGGATAAAAAAACAGGAAAATCGATCTGTAACTCTGCGGATAAATCCTTAAAAGACAATTCCCCTTAGCGACCTCTGCGCTCTTTGCGTGAAACTCTGTCCGGGCTGTACCACCTCCATACGCTTCGCGCTATTCCGCGAATTAAAAATGATCTACCCAATCCTGGATGATATTGGTATCTGCGGGGACACGGATCAGGAGGTCCTGGTTTTCCACTTCGCCTACGCGCCAGGATTGGACGACCCACAACCGGACATTCAGATTCCCCTCTTTTCCTTCCTCTACATGCAGCCCGCAATAGGGTGCAATGCGTGCGCTTTCTTCTACACGGCTATAATTGCCGTAACGCGAAAAATCCATTTCTCCGGGTTTGCTTACCTCTTCTACCAGCAAATCCCCATCTTCTGTCTTTCGTAATTTATGGACAAATTCATTTCCCCGGACTTCGATCAGGTCTTCGAACACGCGCATTTGTATCGAATTTTTTTCAGCATCAGGCCCCATCATCAGTGCACCGCGCAGGGTGGGGTCAACCATACTGTGATGAAATAACAACTTATCAACTTCTACCGTTTCGGACATCATTAACTGCCCGCGGTCGAGATCGTACCAGACCATCACCCCATCGAGATAGCCATTCATTTTTTCCACCTTGCCGGATTCTTCCCGCTGCACCACCTTCGCTCCATCCGGACGGACCAGGTATTCCCAGCGGGTTTCTTGACCGGGACCAAATTCGACTTCCATCGCCTGCAGGAGTTGCAAACTTAACCGGTACGCATTTTCTTCGCTCAGGATTTGTAAACTCATCAACGCGCCTAATGCCTGCAAGTCCCGAAATTTGTCGGCATTTACGACCCAATTGACTTCCTGCACATGCATTTTTCCATTTTCAAATGCATCTGCCCGTTCTTTTAAAGCGGAACGTAAAATGCCCCATTCCTCTCCATCCGAGGCCTCTTCTCCGGCCCGGACAGACATTTGTCCACAGACAAAAAATACCACCACCCCCAGTGACCCCAGCACCCATAATTTCCATCGATTTTCCTCAAACATAACAGGCCTCCCACTCTATTGCGTTTTTGTGTAGGATAAAAGTAAATTTCGCAACGCTTCGCGTGCTTTTTCGATCGATTCCTCACTTTCTTTCTCTTTCTTACTATCGTCCATTTCCACGATCGGCTCAAACCGCACGCGCACCTTGCTGAAAGGCTTGGGAATAAAAAATCCATCCCAACTGCGTAACCTCCATGCAGACTCCATTTCGACGCTGATTGGCAGGATGTTTGCTCCCGATAAACGGGCTAACTGGACGACTCCTCCATGGACATGATATTTCGGCCCCCGGGGGCCATCGGGGGTAATGGCGATGTCTTTTCCACTGCGCAAATAACGCAACAGCGCCACCATCGCAGCGCGTCCTCGTTTGGATGTCGAGCCACGCACGGAATCGAGTCCGTACCCTGCCACCACGCGCGCCAGGATTTCGCCATCCGAACTGGCACTTGTCAAAACTGCCCCTTTGCGGTGAAAGGCAAAACGTCGGTACACTTCCGGAACGACCAGGATGCGATTATGCCAAAACACCCAGATCAGGGGTGGGTTCGAATCCCGTCCTTGGGAGTTGGCGAAGTCGGCGGAATCGGCGTTTTGTTCCGGGTTGGTCACCCAACCGTTTGCATCTTCAAAATCGATCCGCAAGGTCATTCCCAGCAGTTTCATCACCCCACGAATAAGGGCAGCCAGAATCACCACTTTCCAGAGTTTCCAACCGTGCAGGCTTTTTGATTCTTTCCCTGTTTTCTCCAGGGGTGCGGGTTCGCTCATTCTGTGTTTTTGTTTCCCCAGCGAAAAGCGCCGGGAGTATTGGTGATCCCTAACTGATCCAGAATGCGCTGCACCACGGTATCCACCGCTTCGATCAGGGTTTCCGGACGATTATAAAACCCCGGTGACGCCGGCATGACCACCGCCCCGGCTTCCAGCAAGGTCACGACATTCCGGGCATGGATCAGATTCCAGGGCGTTTCTCTGGGAACCAGAATGAGTTTGCGTCGTTCTTTAAGAAAAACATCTGCTGCGCGTAAAATCCCGGTTTCGCTGGTGCCGGCAGCAATCCTGCCAACGGTCCCCATGGAACACGGGACAATCACCATGGCATCCAGCAAAGCAGAACCACTCGCGTAAGGGGCATTCATCGATTTTTCGCCATACGTCAAAACGCCATCCCGCACCTTCAATTCCCCCAGTTCCTCCTGAATGACCTGATGTGCATATCCACTTAATACCAAATGAATTTCATGCGCTGCCGGATCCAGAAAATCCAGCAATCGCTGCAAATAAATCGCCCCACTTGCACCTGTCGCCGCTACAACGAGTCTCATTTTTTTATCCTAAAACAAAACCCCCACCCCAATCAAGAACTTGCTGGTTCTACCCTGGAATGATTTATGATTTATGATTTATGATTTGTGACCTCAATCCTCAATCCTCAATCCAAAATCCCATTTATGATTTATGATTTATGATTTCTGATTTTTGATTGATGATTGAATCTCCTCAAGGCATTTCGGCTCAGCATCTTACAAGACCTCATTCTCTTCCATCATCTTCCATCACATATTCCGGGTTTAAATCCTAAATCCTAAATCCTAAATCCTCAATCCGCAATCCGCAATCCTAAATCCTCAATCCGCAATCCGCAATCCGCAATCCGCAATCCGCAATCCGCAATCCGCAATCCGCAATCCGCAATCCGCAATCCG
>CAKUMP010000092.1 GCA_934667795.1 uncultured Chthoniobacterales bacterium
AAAATCTGCGTTAATCTGCGTCAATCTGCGGATAAAAAAACAGGAACGATTTACCCTCAAGGAAATCAAAGCAAAAATTAAGTCGTAATTCGTAATTACCAATAAGTAATTCTGGGCCCGGTGGGGTTCGAACCCACGACCAAGGGATTATGAGTCCCCTGCTCTAACCCCTGAGCTACAGGCCCGGTTAGAATGAAAACATGCATCCTAGACTATTTTATCCGGATTTGAAAATGGAAATTCTGCTTTCTGTGCATAATTTTCTGATTTTCGGGCAAATAGATCATCCTGATTCGGGTGAAAGCTGGCTATGTCGCTTGACTTTATGCCTGATTCTTTGAGAAATTCAGGGTTATGAATAGCCCGCAATTGGATGTGAAAGATGTCGCGAAACTGGCACGCCTGCAGTTGAGTGAGGAAGAAATAACCCAGTTCCAGCAACAGCTTGGGAATATTCTTGAGTATGTCGAACAGTTAAACAAGGTGGATCTGACGGGAGTTGAGCCGATGGCACATGCCAATCCGGTTTATAATGTGACCCGTGAAGACGCTTCCCGTCCCGGATTAGGGGTGGAAAAGGCACTTTCCAATGCGCCTCAAAAAGGGGGCGGCCTTTTTCTTGTCACGAAAGTGATCGAATAACCCATTTTACAAATTTTACGATTTCAGCAAATTTAAACGACCTAAACGACCACATATTTCATGGAATTAACTCAGCTTTCTTTAAGTGAATTGCAAAAGGCATTGCGTTCGGGACAAACCAGTGCGCCGGATGTACTTCGTGCGTATGCAGCCCGTATTGAAAAAGAAGATGCCACTCTTGGGGGATATCTTTCTTATGATCTTGATCGCGCGCTGGCGGCCGCGGAATCTGTCGATGTCAATCTTCCACTGGGGGGGATTCCGATAGCGATCAAGGATGCGATCAATGTGCAGGATGAACCCTGTACCTGTGCATCCAAAATCCTGCAGGGCTACACATCTCCGTATGATGCGACCGTCATCGCCAATCTGCGTGCAGCGGGGGCCATTCCGTTTGGGCGCACCAACATGGATGAATTTGCGATGGGATCGTCCACGGAAAATTCTGCATTCAAGGTTACGCGTAACCCATGGGATGCCGACCGTGTACCGGGTGGTTCCAGTGGGGGTTCGGCTGCAGTGGTTGCAGCGGAATTGGCGGTTGCGGCGCTGGGATCCGACACCGGGGGATCGATCCGGCAACCTGCTGCGTTTTGTGGATGCGTTGGGCTCAAGCCCAGCTACGGACGTGTTTCTCGTTATGGGCTGGTTGCATTTGCATCCTCCCTGGACCAGATCGGCCCCATGACCCGGACCGTGGAAGACTCCGCACGCATTCTGAATGCGATCGCAGGGCGTGATCCGCATGATTCCACTTCGCTCGATGAAGCCGTCCCTGATTTCACCCACCTGCTCGGACAGGATATCCGCGGCATGAAAATCGGCCTGCCGAAAGAATATTTCATCCCGGGGATTGATCCGGCGGTTGAGAGTGCGGTTCGCGATGCCATCAAACAACTGACCTCGCTGGGTGCCGAAATTGTAGAAATTTCTCTTCCGCACACCAAATATGCAGTTTCAGTCTATTACATTATTGCAACAGCGGAAGCATCCGCCAACCTTGCGCGATTTGATGGAGTGCGTTACGGACAGCGTGCGGCTTCGCCGGAGAATTTACTGGACCATTACGAAAAAACGCGTGGTCAGGGGTTTGGAGCAGAAGTGAAACGCCGGATTATTCTCGGCACCTACGTCCTTTCATCGGGCTATTACGATGCCTATTACCTTCGGGCACAAAAAGTCCGTTCTCTCATCCGTCAGGACTTTGCCAAAGCATTTGAGTCAGTAGATGCCATTGTCTGCCCCACCACTCCAAAATGCGCACCACGGATTGGGGAGCACAAAGAGGATCTTCTGCAGATGTATCTTTCCGACGTTTTCACCATTGCAACCAACCTGGCAGGTATTTGCGGAATTAGTGTTCCATGTGGATTTGTAGATGCCGATAACGGGAAAAAACTTCCTGTCGGCCTCCAGTTGCTGGCTAATTCTTTTGAAGAGCCCCGTCTCCTGCAATTGGCGCATGCCTACGAGCAATCTACTCCCTGGCACAAAGAACGCCCACCACGTGCATAAAAACTCTTTCAAAAAATCCCGGGGACAAACCCATAGAGTCGCTGCGCGTCAGAACCGCCACCGCAAACTTCGCGATTCAATTCGCAAAGGCCAGATCGAATTTGCCCGAATCGTTGGCGAACCTATCCACATCGAACTCGAACGCGCACGCGAACTGGAATTAATCGATCACGTCTGGATCACGCTCGACATTGAAGATATCGGCCCGATCCGAGCGACCATCAGTACACGTTCCCGGAGAAACGAACTGGCCGGGTTTGATTCGCGCATCCGTTTAGGAAGCATTACGGAATCCTGGGAGAAACTGCCTGAACAAGGCGTGTTTCATCTGCACGAATTTTCGTACGATACCCTCGAAAAAGAAATTCCTGTCACCTATACCTATTATGGCACGCCCGATATGGAGTCGATCCTGATCGAAAAAAGTGGACGTGCCACCCGTATCGAAATCTGGGGTGCCCTTTATGCGCATCACCATATCGGAATTCATAATGTCCATGCCATGACCGCCAGTTGTGCAGTCCCCGAAGAAGCACACAATCGAGATGGCGCCATCAAGTTATATTATCCTGATAAAACATCTGAACTTTTACTTTTGAAATTCTGCGGACAACGTTAAATTGTTTATCCGTTTTTAATTTTAACTTTTTTATACACCATTGCCATGAAATTTATCCGTCACGACGCCCCTGATTACGCGGAAGCCATTCTTGCACTCGACCGCTCCGCGATGCCTGATCCAGCAATCGCAGCGACGGTTCAGGAGATTATTTCGCAAATCCGGTCTCGCGGGGATGCAGCGCTGATAGAATTAACAGCGCGTTTTGGGGGGCCTACCCTCACACCGGATACACTTCGCGTGCAACCCGAAGAAATCCAGGCCGCTCGCGATGCCCTCTCCGAAGAAACACGTGCTGCGTTGCAGATCAGCCACACCAATGTCGCGGAATTTTCCAAACGCAGCCTCCGTACCGCCTGGCATGGCACGAATGCACAAGGGACAGAAGTAGGAGAACGTTTTGATCCGTTTCAACGGGTCGGAATCTATGTCCCAGGCGGCACCGCACCACTGGTCTCGACCTCAATCATGACGGCGACTCTCGCCCATGTTGCAGGCGTACCCGAAATCGTGGTCACGACTCCTGCCGGTCCCGATGGCACTGTCAATCCGGACCTTCTCGCCGCACTCGATCTCGCTGGCGTCACAGAAATTTATAAAGTCGGTGGCGCACAGGCGGTTGCTGCTCTCGCATTCGGTACGCCCACGATCCAGCCGGTTGCAAAAATTTTTGGACCGGGAAATGCGTATGTAGTTGAGGCAAAGCGCCAATGTTTCGGACAAGTCGCTATCGACCTTCTCCCCGGTCCGAGTGAAATTCTGATCCTGGCCGACGACTCCGCGAACCCGCGCTGGGTAGCAGCGGATGTGCTTGCGCAAGCCGAGCATGGTGCCCGTTCCATGGTAGGGGTTCTCTCTCCTTCGGAATCATTTCTGAACGCTGTTCAGTCGGAAATTGAATCCCAATTCAATTCTCTCAGCCGTAAGGATCACCTTCGTCCGGTACTGGAAGAAAGCACCTGGCTGGTTCTTGTCCCCACCCTGCAGGAAGGCGTCCAACTGGTCAATCAGTTTGCTCCCGAACACCTTGCGATCATGACACATGACGATGATAAAATTGCATCGGAAATTTTCTCTGCAGGCGCAATTTTTCTTGGAAATTTCTCTCCTGTAGCGGGCGGAGATTTTATGGCGGGGCCGAGTCATGAACTCCCCACCGGTGGTGCCGGGAAATCGTTCCCCGGGCTCACTGCCGATATGTTTCAAAAACGGACTTCGCTCGTACGTTTCTCGAAAGAATCCTTACAGAAATCTCTCGCGACCATCGAAACCTTTGGAAAAATTGAAGGCCTGGATGCCCACGCCCGCTCCGCCTCCATCCGCTTCGACAACCAAATTTAGGAGATTTTTCCCACCACACGGGACGTATTTGGAGTGCGGGGCTCTGCACCGCTTTGGTTCGAACAACGTGTGAATTTCACCATACAAAGGTTGTTCGTACGTCCCATTCGCTATGATCCAAAGCGGCGGAAACCGCCGCACTCCAAATACGTCCGGATCCACGTTGCCGACGAGGATGTCGGCGCTCCCAGGAATCATACGTTCAGCCCTCCTGAATTTTTCTAAAATTTAGGTCCTGGGACAAAAACAGTTTCTTTGGGCCAAGGGAGTGAATTGAGTTCACAAGCCATGGCACCCTTCATAGGTTCCCGCACTACCTGGGATTCCTTCTGGACATCCATGGTCAGGTTCTCAATGGAAAAATAACCGCTCGTAGCATAATACTTGGGTTGCCCAAAAAGCAGCGTGAAAAAGAACCCCTGCTCTTCTAACCACGTATGCGCGGCTTCAAGCATGTAGTGCACATATCCATTTTTTCGAAAATCCGGATGTACACAAACCCCACCCACACCGCCTGCAAGAAATGATGCCGTTGCGGTTTGTACTTCTCTTTTGTAAACCGCAAGATGCGCTACTACCTGTTGCTGCGGTGTCCGTATGATCCAGCAGTACGCTGGAGGCGTGCGAAGATAACGGCGTTGCTTGAATGCTGAACTGTATGGTTCCGGAAAACAAAGCGAAAGTAATTCGCGAAGCGCTGCGTCAGTCAAAGGGTCAATGTCAGCCTCAAATAAATGTTGAATTTCCACGTTAATTTATTGAAAACCAGCAGGTTAAGTGCGTCCGGCGAGACTCGAACTCGCAACCTTTGGCTCCGGAGGCCAACGCTCTATCCATTGAGCTACGGACGCATTTTCTTCGGCCAGGTGTCCCATTCTGGAACCTGATCTGGAATAGAGAAACGCAATTTAGCGTTGAATAGCAAGTTTGGCAAGGTAAAAGCAGGCGGGATTTCAGGATTCTGTCGTAAAATGGATGATGAAAAGATGCAGGGATTTCATCGACATCAAACGTTCGTTGTGATTGAGTGAAAGATTGGAATAAATAGAAACTGGGGATGAGAATTGTATTAAAATTTGGTACCGGGATTTTGACGCAACAAAAACGTTCTGGATTGGATCAGGGGCAGTTGCGACGCCTGGCAATGGAAGTTGCAGAGTTACGACGCGAAGGCCACGAATGTTTTATTGTGTCGAGTGGTTCAGTGGGTGCAGGTATGACCGTTCTGGGGCTTTCGGAGCGCCCTAAAGATTTACCCGGCATTCAGGCCTGCGCAGCCATTGGACAAAGCCGGTTAATGCGGTTTTATGAAACCAATTTTTCAAAACAGGAACTGCATGTTGCGCAGGTCTTGTTGACACACCAGGATCTGGACAGCCGGACGCGGTATCAGAATGCTAAAAACACGCTGGAACGCTTGATTTCTTACGACAATGTGGTGCCGATTATCAATGAAAATGATACGGTGGCAGTGGAAGAACTGCGCTTTGGCGATAATGATAAATTGTCAGCGGAAGTCGCGACGATGCTGAAGGCAGATTTATTGATTTTATTGACCAGTGTCCCCGGCGTGATGACGGCGAATGGAGAATTGTTACGGGATGTGGCATCGATTGAAGATGCACGGCAGCATATTCGTGAGGAGGTCGGGAAATTGTCGGTAGGCGGAATGACCACGAAATTGCAGGCGGTCCAGCATGCGGTGTCGGCCGGGATTGAAACGATTGTGGCGAGTGGGCGTGAAGTGGGATTAATCGGACGCCTGGTTCGTGGCGAAGGGACAGGGACGCGGTTTCTGGTAAAAAGCAGGAAGCGGAAAAAAGGATAATTGAGGAGAATGCAGAAAGAATCGGAAAAGAATCTTTGCCTGTGGGTAGATTTTAAGTGAAGGCTGGAGTACTTTAGGGAGCAGTAGAGAAAACAAAAGGAAAATGGAAGATTTAGCAAAACGGATTGAAAGCATGGGAGCGCAGGCCAGGACTGCGGCACGTAAGCTGGCGGGATTAAGCAGTGAACAAAAGGTACGGATTCTGGAAGCGATGGCTCAGGAGATTGAAGCCCAGGAAGCAGAAATCCTGGAAGCCAATGCAAAAGATATGGAGGCAGGTGCTGCGCGTGGGTTGTCGGGTGCCATGCTGGATCGGTTGAAATTGGATGCCAAACGCATTCAGGGGATTGCAGAGGGGATTCGTCAGGTAAGTAAACTCACGGATCCCGTGGGCGAAACGATAAAAAGCTGGAAACAGCCAGTCGGGATTGAAATTCGCAAGGTGCGGGTGCCAATCGGCGTCATTGGAATTATTTATGAATCCCGTCCAAATGTCACCAGCGATGCTGCCGTATTATGTATCAAAACCGGAAATGCGGTGATCTTGCGTGGAGGCTCAGAAGCGTTTCATTCCAATCAGGCATTGACGAAAGCATTGCAGACCGGCGGAGCACGCGAAGGGTTGCCGGAAAATAGTGTCCAGTTGATAGGCTCTACCAGTCGGGACGCAATCCCTTTGCTGGCGCGCGCAGATAAATATCTGGATTTGATTATTCCACGTGGAGGTCATGCCTTGATTGAAGCCGTAGTGGAAGCCGCTCGGGTTCCAGTGATTAAGCATTACCATGGAGTTTGTCATGCCTATATCCATGCCGATGCTGATTTTGCGATGGCAGAATCGGTGGTGGTGAATGGAAAGTGCCAGCGTCCGGGGGTTTGTAATGCGCTGGAAACGGTTTTAGTGGACGAAGCGGTCGCAGACACCTTTTTACCGGTGCTGGCAGAGGCATTGCAAAAAGAAAAAGTGGAATTGCGTGGAGATGCAAAAACCCGACAAATCCTGGGCGATCAAGTACTGGAAGCAACTGAAGAAGACTGGACCACAGAATACCTGGATCGTATTTTGTCCCTCCGTGTCGTGCCCTCTATGGAGGAAGCAATCGACCATATTGAAAAATATGGCAGCCACCATAGCGATGTCATTATCACACACGATGCAGCCACGGCGGAGCAGTTCTTGAATCAGGTAGATTCTGCAACCGTTTACTGGAATGCCTCTACGCGTTTTACCGACGGTGGAGAGTTTGGATTTGGTGCGGAAATCGGGATCAGTACAGATAAATTACACGCCCGTGGCCCCATGGGGCTGGAAGAATTGACCACCTACAAATACGTGATCAAGGGCGAAGGACAAATCCGGGAGTAAAGACCTCACAGATTGTGTAGTTGTTTTTGTCGGTACAGGCTTGGGGTGACGTGCATGATTTTCCGGAACTGCCGGACGAAATACGAGGGGTCGGCATAGCCGAGGTCATTGGCGATCATTTTTACCGATTTAGAAGTTTCTACTAATAAAAAACAGGCATGGCTGATTCGTTCCCTAATGATGTAATTTGCCGGGGAATCGTTTGTGAGGCTTTGAACACGACGCGTGAATTGTGAGGAAGAAAGCCCGGCCTGGCGCGCGAGTTCGGGGATATTGACATGTTCTCCTGACAGGCAATGCGCAGCCTGGTCGAGAAGTTGCATGATTTTTTCATCCTGGTCTGCTTGCGGCGGATTAAATGCCTCACGCCACAGGTGATAAATCATAGTCAACACCCCCCATTCTGCCTGGTGCCGGCCAAGAGCGTCATTACGCCGGAATGCCGCAATAATATCGGTGGATAGTTCCAGAAATAAATTCATGCGATGAACTTTTCTCCCAAAAATCGGCTCAAATTTCCGATAGGAAATTTCTTCCTGAAGAATAGGGAAAAAGTGGGCAGAGAAATTGGCCATCGTCGCGCCCTCATCATTGGTTGCCCAGACTTTTGTCCCAGGGGTAAATAGAAAACACGTGCCGGGTTCGAGTCGGTATTCCTTATTCCGACAAATCAAACGTCCTGCGCCTTCGGTTTGAAACCAGAAGTTAAAATGTGGGATCGTCACATCCCATATCCATGGCCACACGGTTGGGCGATGTATTCGGGGGCCGTATTTGATCACATTCAGACGCGTGAAGGGAACCATCGGAATTCTTTTCTTTTTCATGGCGCGTGAAAAGTACCATAAATATATGAAATAGTCCACTTGTGATTCTTTTTGAGACCGGTTGCAGGCGCACTCGCAAAGGGTAGTTGTGGATCCGGGGCGACATGTCGCCCGGTCTGGACACTTGAATTGCTCTGGCATGTCAGAGATTTTCTCCACCACACGGGAAGAATTTGGAGTGCGGGGCTCTGCACCGCTTTGGTTCGAACGACGTTTGAG
>CAKUMP010000093.1 GCA_934667795.1 uncultured Chthoniobacterales bacterium
GTGCCACACCATTCCAAATTCATTTTCGCCTAACGCGATCTCTTCACCCACTTTCAGACGAACCACGCACGAGCGTTCCGCGACTCGCATAACTCCATAAACCCCCATCCCACTCAGGCGCGAATGTCGGATCAACCACCCAATTTGATCAACCATATCCGCATCCCGCGCTTTACCACTGATCTTACTCAGCATCGAAATCAATGCCTGCCGCATCGCCGGGCTTCCATCTGCGTATAACATTTCCCGAATGGAATGTTCTTTCCCTTCCTGATCGGTTTCTACAAATACGTGTACTGCCGCAAGACGCTCCAGCAAAAATGGACTTTTCAACGCCTGCTGCAAAATTTCCTGTTCTGAATAATTTGTTCTTCCTCCCCAGGACGTAAATTTCTGCATCAACTGCTCCTGCGGACGTCCATCGACTAATGGACCGAATCGCAAAAACAACGATCGGGAGCAGCTTTGTTCAATCGTTTCTACCGCATTCGCACGCTCTTTTTCGCCAGGGGACTGCAGCGCAGCTCCCAGCATTTCATAATCCGGTAACCGCCCGCCCAACGCCAGCAATTCCAGAACAAATCCGACAATCTGACGCTGTTGCTCTCGATAAAACCTTCCCAATACCAGCCATCCAACATCTTCTGTCCGTTGCTCTGTTGCGCGCCCCTCTTTTGCATATTTTTTTACTTCCACATGCAGCGCCAGATACTGATACGCACGTGTGATTTCTTCATCGAGCAAATCCGGCAACACCGCTTCCAATTGTGCAAAAGATAAATATCCTAACGCTCGCGCGGCAATCGATCGCCCGGCATACGGCATGGAAGCATCTCGCAGTGCAGCCACAATTCGCGGAATCGCCTGCAAGCCAAGCCCAATTAATATCTGTTCCCCCACCCGTTTTTCCGCAGGGGTAAAATGGGTCGATTCCAGCAATAATTCCCGAATATTGCTCGCATCCCGGATTCTTCTTAACCCTTCCAGCGCCAGCATCCGTTCTTCCGGATCTTCCTGTCGCAACAAGGGCAAGATAAAGGAAACCAAACGCCCACTCTGCATATCCACCAAACGCAAAATCGCTTCCAATGTCTCTTTCCGGATCTCCGAATTTTCATCCTGCAAAAATTTCACAAGAAAATGCGCATACCGCTCCTGTTTTGATAACCCTAACGAACGAATCGCCATCCGCTTCTGATTCACATCCCCTGCCAGCATCCGCTGAATCTGTACCATCGGCTCAATCCCGTTATCCAAATCCCAGCTATTCCATAAACTAATCGCGGAAACCGCCCGCACTTCCGGATCCACATCCCGCGACATCAAAGACAACATCCCCAGCGGAATCAAATGATGTGCAGACAATACTTCCAGAACCTCATGCGATAAATCCAGCCCCATCCCATCCAGCCACAACATGACTTTCCGCAAGGTTTCATCATCCACTTCTTGCAACACCTGATCCAGTAACACACACGCTTTTCCCGTCCACGCATCTTCCTTCTCCCCCAGAAATTCCAGCAATGCTTCCACCCCACCCTGCTTTTTATTCTCTAAAATAATCTGGATTGCCGCAATTCTTTCCCCCCGATCATGCCGCCCTTCCGCCCCCATCCTGTCTTTCACTTTATATACATCTTCCTCCGCCAGCAGCAATCCAATCTCCCCACCGCGTCCAGAAAAATTAATCCACCCTAACTTCAGATTTTCTACAAGCGATTTTGCGTACTGCGGGCGCAAGAGCAGGGCGAGGACAAGACATAGTGCGGCGCCCGTTAATCCAATGATTGCCAGTTCTTCGAATGTCATCTGGTACGACGGAGAAATGGCCAGCATCAAAAACCCACCGGTCACGGCAGTTGCAGTTGGTTCACACATCCCTTCCAGAACGGTTCGAATCTGGCTTTTTGCTTTTGCCGGCATCGCCTGGAATAATAAGTTAATATTATTATTTTCCACCGATGTCAGCATCCCCTGATAAGCAAAAAAGCCGAAGATTGCCGGGGCCATCCCGTTATCAAATCCCATCCACAAAAAGGTCGCCATATAGACCAGTGGCTGCAACAAGACGATATTCCGCACTCCCCACCACCCGATCATCCGGTTAAATAAGAAGAAGGTAATAAACAGGTTAAACAAATTGACTCCTGCAGTCAGTTTGCCCAACAACCCGGCCAGTTCATTTTCTTCGTATCGACTGGAAAAAACGCCCATGTACTGGAATTCGCACAGGGTGGTGACGACGAGGGTACAAAATAATAAAAGTGCTAAAATCAGGACAAACCGTGAACGTAACATCGCGCGCATTGCGACTTGAGTCTGCTGCAGCAATCCGGCGTTCGCATCTCCGCTCATTTCGCCCCAGTCGTCCAATGTCCGGTTTTCTTTCCGCAACATCGCAAGCACCGGCCACACGGCCAGCACGAGTAACGCCCATCCAAAATACAACTCTCCAACCGTCATGATTTCCACCAGCCCAGCGACCAGTCCCCCTCCGACCACGGCGCCCAAGGCACAGCCCCCCCTCAAAATCGCATACACGCGCTTGGCATCCAGACTATCAACATACAAGTCCACAAAATTCCAGAACAAGGTATATAAAGCAATAAACAAGAGGGTGGAATAAAACTTCGCGGCATAATACGCCCATTGTCCCAGTTCCGCTCCCTCACCACCTACTCGAAATAAAACTCCAAATCCAATCCCGCCAATCAACAGAACACTCAGGGTAATGTCCATGACCCGCTGAACCCCGAACTTTCCTGTCAGCCAGGTGTACACCGGAATATAAACCAGCATCATCAATGGTGTGGCCAAATAAATGACCGGCAGTTTATCGACACCGACCCTGGAAAGAAACAGCGTATCCCCGATGGTGATTCCCATCGCGAGCCCGGCCTGCAACAATGCTCCCAATAGCGCAAACTGAAGAACCTTCCTCCCTTCTCCAGGAAAAATTCTGAACCAGTTTGCAAGAATACTCATATTTTAAAACCCAGTATTAAAAATTTACTTTCCCTGTCTATCTCGGTTATAGAGATTTCTCCAGCAAATAGACTGGGCTTCGATGCCAGTGTTTTCCTTCGCGAAATTCCGGATGCGTATCTTCTTCCCACTCCACAACGGCATCTTCTACCAATCGGAAGCCAATTTCTTCTACCATTTTCAAAAAGTCTTTGCGTTCGAGAAACTGGTAAAAATATTGCCCCCGGTATAAATATTTCCCCTTTTCAATCTCCTTCATATCAATCCCCGCAATGCCGTCGGTTTCATCAGGCACATTGCACAATAAACGTCCACCACTACTTAAAATCCGGTACATTTCCCGCAACACCCCCGCGATGTCCGGCAAGGTCTCTGCGACGTCACTTAATAAAATAAAATGAAACCGGCCGTCCTCAAACCCTGTCTGATCCAGGGCGCAGGAAACCGATTGAACAGCATCCGCATAGCGTCGTGTCATTTTTTCCAAGGCAGCCTTCGAAGCATCACACAGTGTCACTTGCGTGTTCTCTGGACGCAAAGATAACAGCCATGGCAAATTTCGTCCCTCTCCTCCGGCAGCATCCAATATCTGTTTTTTGCCTTCTACCCGATCCAGTCCAGACTCCACATTGTCCCGGAAGTTTTCCAGAAAGCCTACGACGCGCTCTCCCCATATTACGCCTTCCGTACATCCATATAACTGATCCCATGCACGCTTGTTCTTATCGGATAGCTGCTCCAAATCTCCTGATTTCATCTTGTCGTGTATTTCCCTTATGTATCCCCAAGACTTTCCATTTAAATGAAAAATGCTCCGGGGTCCCCTTTATGGGTTTTGATCATTCCTGCCTTGTCAAACAAATCCAAGAAAATAACGTCATTGAAAACATTTTTTTACATTTTTTTTAATCTGTCTGTACTGACAAGACATGAATGCCCTCTGGTCCTTGCAGGAGATCCGCATTTCCGGGTACCATCTGGCACAATCGTTTTAAATCTTCATCGGGTAAAACACCACAATTTAAAAAGATTTGGGTTTTCCAGCCCAAGCGTCCTACTTCTTCCAGAATCCGTTCATGCAGGCCCGTTCTTCCTCCTTCCGGAAAAACGGTGTGCCGGGGCATGGTCAGATAATGTTCGATTGGACGATCATCCCCATAGACAGAGTCATAGTCCCCCCATGGTGGATCGCCATAAATACATTCCGGCACGTCCCGCTCCCCCCATTCCGCAAAGAGATCGGACACTAATACTTCTACACGCTCCGCCACTCCATAGCGTTGCAAATTCCGATCCAGGACCCGTTTTGCATTTGCATCAATTTCCAGCCCGACTATTTCAACCCTTGGTTCTTCCAGCAAAACACTCACTGCCAGGCTTCCGCACCCGATCCCGATTTCCGCAATTTTCACGCCTCCATCTCTCGTACTTTTTCTCTTCTGACACCACCCCACGACAACCTCTACCAGAAACGATAATTCTCCATCCGTGATATAAACCGAGGGATCCACGAAAAATTCCCGCCCACGAAATTCCAGCCGCTGCAGCAAATATTCTACAGGATACCCCCCCCGACGCTTTTCTATATATTCCTGCAATAATCGTTCATCGCCTCCCGATGCTTCCTTCAAAAGCTTCAAGTCCGTTTCAGAAATTTCTCTCCCGGTAGTTTCATGCTTTTTGGTGTCATTTTCTGAATTCATATCGCATCCTTGCTTTTGTATATTTTGGTAAAAATTTCAAATAACCGTTTCCTGGTATTTGCCTCTGAGGCAATGATTCGACGCCATGGCGGCGGCATAGGCGCCCGCATTCAGGAATGCAACCCAATCCCCTTCTTCGACGCCTTCAAACCCATCCCATTCTCCAAACTGATCCAGCCCCTCATTAATATTTCCTACCACTTTTACCCGTTCTCCCTTTTGAACGCCAGCAGTCCCTTTGCCTTGTTTTATCAAAACGGGCTGACAAGGCATTCCATAAAATACAGGTTCTATTAATAAAGGAAATCCTGCGTTGACCCCTACAAACCATTTTCCTCCTCGTTTTTCCACATACGTGATTTCCGCCACCAGGACACCACTGTCCTGCACCAGAAACGCTCCCGGCTCCACCTGGACCTGATACCGCCCGGCAACCTGTTTCTTCACCACCTCCACCCAGCGCTCTATCTCAAATTCGCCATCATCTTCCTGCAAAGGAACCCCCAGCCCCCCACCCAGATTGATTTCTTCAACCGTATCAAACTGTTTTACAAACTTCATCCCCTCTTCGATGATTTTTTCTACTCGCCCCCATTGTTTTAAAAATCCACAACCGGCATGCCAGTGCACCCGCTTTAATTTCACACCATGCTTCTCGCACAGTGCCTTCAACTCCTCAACCTGTTCCGGGCCTACCCCAAATTTTCCACGCTCTTTCCCGGCATATTCCAGCATCGGATTTTCCCGATACCCCACGCCCACACCCGGATCCATCCTCACTCCCAGCCCCGCACTCCCCTCCCGAAACCTTTCCCACTCCATCCACTTTTTCACTGCGGACAGCCCATCACAATTCATCCGCAAATCTCCACTTCTTTCCACTCCCTGCAACCGCTTCCAATCCATTCGCGATAAGGATGTCCCTGTAAAACTGATATTTTCCACCAAAAACCCTGCCTCCAGCGCCAGTGCCAGTTCTCCCGGTGAACAAACATCCACCCCCAATCCCGTTTCCCGAATACATTCCAATAGCGCGGGATTCCGGTTAGCTTTCATTGCATAAAACCCTCTTGCCCCCTCACCCAACGCTTCCAATGCCTCTTTTAATCGCCCCACACGCTCTTTTATTCGTTCTGTGTCATAAATATAAACCGGTTGATCCCCCACTTCCTCTGCTTTTAAAAGCTCCTTGAGCTCAACTCCCCCAATAAAAAACGTTTTTCCCTCCAAATACAAACGTTCTCTCTCCCACCACATCCGTCTATTTTCACAAAACTTCATCCCTTTTATTTACAATATCCCCTTCCTATCCTCCAACTATTGATTTCATCTTCCCTCTTTTATTTATAATTTTCATACTTTATTTTAATTTTTACCTGTTTCTACTTGACTCTTTCAGCATTTCCAGCGAGTTGTAAAAGAACCTTATTTCATTAAGTAATTAATAAATAGGGTCCCATTTGAAAAAAACCATGATCAAAATGAATTATATTATTGCTGTAACCGCAGCTATCGCATTGGGCGCTTCCGCTCATGCTGGTACGCCTGTGGTTGTAACTGAGTCCGCACCTGTACAATACAGCGGTGCGCGTAATGCGTTTGCTGTTGACCTCGGTGTTGGCTTCCAACATTCCAAAGATGCTAGCGACACTGTTGCTGCTCTCGAACTCGGTGCTGGCTGGGCATTCGATACGGGTGGAGTTTATTCCCATTTCCTGGGTGTGAACCTCATCTATACCGATGACTTCAAACACCACGAAGATTACGATTTCTTCGACGCAACTGTCGAATTCAATATCTTCGGTATCTACGGACTCTATCGTCCATATATCCGCATCGCTAACACTGGCTTGAAAGTCTACGGAGAAGCCGGACTGGGTGCTGCTTATATCGACGTTGACGTAAGAGTTCGTTCCATCTTCGGTTCCTTCAGCGATTCCGATGATGACTGGAGCTTCTCCGTTCGCGGTGGTGCTGGTCTTGAATACGACTTCACTGAAACCGTTGCTCTGCGCGTCGGTTACAGCTACATCTACATCGATAGCGCCAGCTTCTTCGGTGGTGATCACGAACACGATGATTTCCACGGTGGAACATTGGCACTCGTTCTCCGCTTCTAATTTGTATCCAGAAGCTAGGAAACTAAGCTAATCATTCACGCGGGTGGTAGAAATTTATTTCTACCACCCGTTTTTTTATGCCATAGTACTTTCATCGTGTAAAAATCAAGGAATTCCCGAATACTGAAAATTTCCACTCATGCTCACTGAATCGAAAATTCAAATTGCTACGACACCTGAAGCTGCCTATGGGCTGACGTCTCAACTGGAGCGCTGGCCGGAATTTCTCCCCCATTACCGCTCTATCCACATTCTTGACCGTGAGCCATCCTCTATGACGGTAAAAATGTCGGCCTGGCGCGATTTTCTTCCTGTCAGTTGGACTTCAAAATTTCATGCGGATCCTGATCGGCTTGAACTGCATTTTTATCATCTTACCGCTTTTACCAAAGGGATGGAAGTAGTGTGGACATACTCTCCCGTGCCTGATGGGGTGCTGATTACGATCAAACACGATCTTCATTTTCGCATTCCATTTCTGGCCACGGCCATTGAACCCATTATTGAAAATTATTTTATTCATCATATTGCAACCAAGACCTTAACGACGTTTAAAAAAATCCTGGAGGCACATGTCTAAATCTCGTCGTCGTGTTGTTATTACAGGACTTGGTCCCATTACCGCTGCCGGGATTGGTAAAGATGCTCTACTGGAATCTATCCAGAACGCACGTCCGGGAATTTCTCCGCTGACACGTTTTGACTCTTCGCCATTCCGCGCAAAATCCGCTGCGCAGGTGCAGGATTTTAACGGAAGCGATTATTTCCCTCCCCATCGTATTAAACGTCTGGACCTGTACGCGCAACTTTCGGTGGCATCCGCAATTTTAGCCATGCAGGACAGTGGGCTTTCGATGTCTGCAGAGACCCCAAAATACAATTGGGGGGTCAGTTTTGGAACTGCACTCGGTGGAATCAGTAATGCAGAAACCGAACATGCAAAATTTATTGAAAAGGGCCCGAAAGCAGTTGCCAAAAACCTCGCACTTCAGGTGTTCGGAGGCTCCGCACACGCCAATATCGCAATCGAATTCAATTTGCGTGGTGTAGGCATTACAAATTCCAATAGCTGTGCCAGCGGAACAACTGCAATCGGAGAAGCTTTTCGCTATATTCGCGACGGAATTGCAGATGTGATCATCGCAGGTGCTGCGGAAGCGCCCCTTTGTCCACTGACTTTTGGGGCTTTCGATTTTATTAAAACGATGTCTCCCCTCCCTACAGAATACGCATGCTGCCCATTTGATGCCCGGCGAGCAGGATTTGTGATGGGCGAAGGAAGCGCTTCGCTTGTTCTCGAAGAATTTGAACATGCAAAAGCACGCGGTGCGCATATTTATGCAGAAGTTCTCGGATACAGCCTCAATAACGATGCGTTTCACATGACCTCCCCTCTGCCTGATGCGGCAGCCGCCATTCATTGTATGAAACTTGCCCTTCAGGATGCACAATTGCCACCCGAATCCATCGATTATATCAACGCGCATGCAAGCTCGACGCAATTAAATGACGCAACCGAAACGCTGGCGATTCATCAGGTGTTTGGTGC
>CAKUMP010000094.1 GCA_934667795.1 uncultured Chthoniobacterales bacterium
GTTTCAACCAATACAATGCAGTTTAACAATCCTGGATTATCCTGAGAACACTCCTTATCGAGTATTTTTTTGATACGACGTAACTGGACTTGTTCGTCCTGAACAAGCAGGCGTACGATGATATTTGTATCAAGAGCAATCATTTTCCAGAACCTTGCGTACAATCTCTCAAAACACTTTGCCGCACAAGCTTATCCATTTCTTTAATACTGACAGTTCTGGATGCCTTAGGAAGTACCCTCTTTAGATCTTTTACAGAAAGCGTTTTGGGCAACAAAAACACCCTGCCATCCGATTCTACAAAATATTGTATTTCGTCACCAGATTTCACATTCAACAACCGCTGAATATCCACCGGAATGGTGGTCTGCCCCCTGCTTGATAACGTAGATGTCGCCATATGTTTTCTCTCCTTGTTAAGCTAACAATACCAAAGAAAAACAAAAAAAACAAAGAATTTATTAAATCCCCTTGGTCTTACATTTTACGCATACGTTCCAGGTCATCCAGATCTCCATACTTCAAGATCCCTGGGATGATCCATGCAAACGAGCCTTCTCTCAGGGCAAAAACTTCTGTGAAAGATTTTATTTTGTTTTCCCACTCGAAGTTAATTGCGGGAATCGGGTCGATGATTTGGGCTGTGAGCACGCCTAGTCCGCATTCGGCTTCCGCGATCACGCGTACGGGGGATTTACGTTCAGGAAATTTCTGATTGATCCATAACAGTACTTCAGCGATCACCTCGCTCCATACTCCGGCCAGGGTTGTGCCTACCCAAAAACAGGCGCGCTGGCTATTATGAAATTGTGCGCCACCGATCGGATTTCTTCCCCACTCCAGTTCCCCAATCCCCGGCAGGTCCAGGGTAATCCAGTTTTCATGCGCTTCCAGTTTCTCGCCAATGCTCTCTTTCCCATTTAATGGCAGGTGGAAAACAAGTTCCGCTTCCGGATTTTTTATGTGATAAATGACGGGAATATCCACCCCCGTACGTGATGCAATAATTCCTCGTACCCAGCCGCGGGAGTCAGGTTCTGACCATGTCCCCGCAGGAACTTGTTCCATACTCTTTTTTCTGCCTACCAATGCCTTGAAACGTTCTACAGTCAGTCCTTCCTGTTTTGGAAGATTCCTGGCCGCACCCGTCACTTTTGCCAGTTCCTTTTCTTTTAGCGTCAGCAAACTTGCGCCCTCGCGTTTCCCCCAGGGGAAACACGTCAACTCTGCTTCCTGACACGCTTTCCATTCCGGCAAAGCGGTCGGTGTTCCACTTCCCATTCCGCGGAAATGGTGCATGACCCACCCCACCATCGCTTCCTGCATGATCGGCCAATACCCATGGGTTAACTGCATCAGCCTGTAATCAAATTTCTGACGTTCTCCCAGTCTGTCATACACTTCGGAAACGCTCTGACACGTCTGCCACATGGGTTCAGCACCAAAAGAAGGGACATCCAGAATCGCATTGATGATCAATAATGGATTAGGAGCAATTAACCCGAGCAGTTCCCATTCTTCGCAAATATCCAATCCTCCGACCACAGTTTCGCAAACACAATTTGATTCCCCTACATATGCTTGGAACGAGCCGACTGACACGACGGGCACACAAAGTTTAATCCGTTTATCCAGAGCCGCCACCCACATCGATTGATTTCCGCCACCAGAGGCACCTGTCACGCCTATTTTGTTTGCATCTACAAAGTCCAACTGCGACAGCAGATCCACTCCGCACATATTGTCCCTTACCTGTTGAGCCACCAGTCCCTCGCCGGTCAAAAACATCCCGCCGCCGACCATTCCCCCATGATAACAATACTCTTTCTCATCCACACTCCGTTCCCCCGAGCCAGGCGCATCCAAAACCAGTGCCACTATTCCATTCGCCGCCTGAACATGCCCACGTGCCTGCACACGTTCTGCAAATTTTCCGTTCGCCCAATGCCCATGCACATTTAACATCGCAGGAAAAGGACCATCGCCATGAGGGACATATAATGTCCCTGTAATAATCCCGCCTTCATGATTAGAAAATGAAACCGGTTGGACACGATATTTTTCCCGATAAATTTCCCGATGCAAAGTAAACTCCACCGGATGGTTATTTTGTTGCAATTGAAATCGTGCAGTTAGCGTATCACGAATTTCCTGCGCGCGTTTTTCCCATTGTTTAGCATCTAATGGAATCCGATATTGAGCTGCTTTTTCTTTTGCTCTTCGGATCAGTTCGTTACGAAATGTTTCTCCCTGTTTATTTTGCCAGATAATATACGGTTTCATAATAAAATTAAATGTGGTTATGTTCCCATCGTGTTTCCAAACAATTGAATATGCAATCGATTAGCGAATCGAAAGCCATAATTTTTACAAAATTCCACCAGTTCCAGGCTACGTTTTTGCAGTGCCTCGGGGGTGACCCCTTCGGGCATGATTTGGACCTTCCATGCGGGGATTTCGCATTCTACCGCCTTCAGGTAGCGCATCATTTCTTCTCCATCTTCTGCAGTTTGTAAAACGAACTTGAACTGATAATCTGTCTGTTGGATCCATGCGTGAGCGACATCCGGACGCCAGCGCGTTTCTTCATGGCGTTTAACCCAGGCGGATCCTGCTTTTTCTTCTGAAGGGACAGAATTCTGCAATTTCGGGCTCATTGAGGCCAGGTCGCAGGCGATTCCTTCCGGCAAAACGGTTGCAGCCGTTTCGATCGTAATATGATAGCCTGCCTGGCGTAAACTTGCGGCCAATTCCCGTATGCCGGAAGCGATCATGGGCTCTCCACCGGTTAAAACCACATGTCGCGCGGGATACTTCTGAATGACTTCCATAATTTCCGCGACCTCTGAGTGCGTTCCTTCGGGCTTCCAGGAAGCATAAGGCGTATCGCACCAGGTACATCGTAAATTACATCCGGATGTTCGTACAAAAACCGAAGGAACTCCTACAAGTGCGCCTTCTCCCTGCACTGAATAAAATATTTCCGAGATAAACATGTTATTCTTAAATCGTCAGTCCCTCCGGGATATTTAAACTTCAAAATTCTGCTGCGGTTTCTCTTCCTGATTTTCGTAATCAACCTGATATAAAACCGGATCTTTTGCACCTGCCAGGACAAATGCCTCACGCCTTTCCACACAGGTTCCACATTTTCCGCAATGCATTTCTCCTCCTGCATAACAAGACCATGTCTGCGCATAATCGATTCCGAGCGTGATCCCTCGCGCCACAATATCCTGCTTTTTCCAATCAATGAAAGGCCGCAACAGTTTTATCCCGGGATAAGTTCCAAAACGCATCGCGTCTCCCATCGCTTTCATAAAATCTTGACGACAATCCGGATAAATCGCATGGTCGCCTCCGTGCGCCGCAATAATCACGCTGTCCGCATCCACACTTTCCGCAAATCCCGCAGCAATTGCCAGCATAATGCCATTCCGAAAGGGCACCACTGTACTCTTCATGCTTTCTTCCTCATAATGCCCCTGTGGAATGCTCCCTCCGGACTCCAATAAATCAGATCGAAAATAGCGATTCATAAATTCCAGCGGAATCACCACATGTCGCACCCCACGCGACTCCGCATGTTTCGCAGCAAAAGCAATTTCTCTCCGATTATGTTTCGATCCATAATCAAAACTCAACGCCGCCACAACTTCTCCCGACTCCAAAGCATCATAATATGCTGTGACAGAATCCACTCCGCCACTTAACAAAACAATACTCCGAGCCGTTTTCGTTGTCATGATGTCCTCTGAAAACGTTTCCTAAATCTGATCGGGCAGCTCATCCGCCGGGTAATACGAGTCCACATACACCTCAATCCCCCCGCGTGCCCCAAACGCACCATGCACATGCATCTTCACCGGCGCACAAGCCGTCACCAGGTCCCGGCAAATCCGATTCACAATCTCTTCGTTAAAACTTCTCTCATTCCGATAGGAGGCCAGGTAAAATTTCAACGATTTTGTTTCGATGCATTTTTCTCCCGGCACATAGGCAATCGTAATTTCCGCAAAATCCGGCTGTCCGGTCACCGGGCAAACCGACGTAAACTCTGAAGTAGAAAACCGTATCCAATACGCCTGATTTGCATTGCGATTAGGAAAGGTTTCTACCGTGGACGCATCCGGTTTTTCCGGATAACGGCTTGATGCTTTTCCTAATAAAGTTAATCCATCCACAGGCACAGAATCTTCACTCATATTCTTTTTAAAATGCGCTGAACCCTCCGGAGTGTCCAGCCGATTTGCTTTTTCCGTAAATCATTTTGAAAAATTCGTAATTTATGGTGTTTCCGGACATTCGAGAACAAACTCCAGGACCGGGGTCATCACAGCTTCCCCGGCATCGGTAAATCCAAAAAAAGTTCCTTTCACCTGGCTGTCCGTACCAACCGTCATATAACTATTATAAGAAAATACCTGGCCTGGTTCCAGACGGGGGAACTCTCCCACCACTCCATCTCCTTCGACCACGTTACATCTTCCATCATCTTCCTGCACCACCCATTTACGCCCTTTCAGGATGACCGTTTCCTCTGAATGGTTTTGAATATGAATATAATAAATGAAAGGATAAGGACGATCCGGCGAAGCTTCCAGAGACGGAGCATAAACGACTCGTTCCAGCACTGCCTTCCAGTCCTTTAGTAACCTGAATTGCATTATGCTCTTATCTATACCATAATTTCATTTTAATATCAAAACATGTTCATGAATATAAATTCATCCACAATTCCAGTCAGCCTTACGATTGCCGGATCCGACAACTCAGGGGGGGCAGGTATTCAGGCAGATCTCAAAACATTTGCCGCCACTGGTACTTATGGCTGTTCTGCAGTCACCTGTGTTGTTTCAGAAATCCCCGGCGCAGTGAATCAGGTTCTTCCCATGCCGGCCGATCTGGTGGCGGATCAAATCCACATTCTCCCTCAAGGATTTCCCATTCATGCAGTCAAAACCGGGATGCTGTTTTCCTCTGAAATTATTGAAACTGTCGCCAAAGAAATCACGCATCTTCGCGCTTTATATCCTGAGTTACGTTTTGTCGTGGATCCCGTCATGATTGCATCCAGTGGCGATCCGCTGCTGCAACCCGATGCCATCCAATGTTATTGGGATCAAATTTTCCCGCTGGCGGATCTTGTCACACCGAACCTTGATGAAGCAGCGACCCTGCTCGGTTCCCGCATCACTTCTTTTTCGGAAATGCAATCTGCGGCACATGCACTTGCTGCCAAATTAAATTGCGCGGTCCTTCTGAAGGGTGGGCATTTGAAAGGTGACACCGCTATTGATTTACTTGCGTCACCGGATTCCTCGCTGCAACAATTTGATGCGCCTTACTTTCATAATGTGGATACGCATGGCACCGGCTGCACATATTCTGCCGCCATTACTTCCTTCCTTGCGCAAAAACACTCTCTCCCGGAAGCAGTGCAAAAGGCGAAAGGTTATATCACACAAAGTATTCGTCAGCATTTTCAATGGGAAACACCGACGCATTTACATACCACGCCCGATTCCTCCTCGGTAGCCATTACGACTGCACTGAATCATTTTCCTTCATGAAAATTTTCTGTAGGGCATTGTAAAATGGGTGAACAAAGTCCATGTGCACTTGGCCGACGGAGACGTCGGCGCTCCCATTAAGTTTTTGTTTTCAGCCATTTACAAATTGCATCCAGGATGCGCACTCCTTGCTCTCCCTGATGCCCTTCGTGTCCCATTTCATCCACAATTAAAATTTCCCGTTCTTTTGCCCCACAGCTCTCATAAAACTCTACAGATGTTTTGAGACAGGTCACACAATCCTCCGTGCCATGGTACAGAAACAATGGCGTAGTAAATTCCGAAGCACGCTGCATCGCTACTGCCGACCCCTGTACCATTTGTGCATAAAGCCCTGCCGATATTCGCTGGTGCAAGAGTTTTGCCTCTTCTTCTTCCAGTTCTTCCAGAAATTCTCCATTCACCAGAAATTTTTTATCGATTTTTGTCGAAAACGTAAATGCCGGATAGACCCGGGCGGCAATTTGCCCAGCCAATAATTTCCACCATGGGGACTTCATCGCTAAGCCCAACCAGGGAGCAGACAATATCACCCCGTTTACCTGAAGTTTTTTATCCAGAATCGTATTTACTACCAGTTGCCCTCCCATACTGTGTCCGTAAATAAAAACTGCTCCCGGCTGTTGCTGTTGTATCTGTTCCACCGCCCACACAATCACCTCTTCCATCTCTTCATAACTGGTCATGTGTCCACGTATTCCATCCGAACGTCCATGCCCCCACAAATCCACTACCCTCACACGTAACCCTATTGCGGTTAAACGATCCGCCACATACCGGTATCTCGCCCCATGTTCTCCCAATCCATGCACAATCAGCACCGTTCCCCAGGAATTTTCATCACGCCTCCACTCCCGTACATACACCTTCCTCCCCGCCAGAGAATAATACTCGCCATTCAAAAACATCTTCGACTCAGACATTTTAATTTCCCCAATCCATCAAATTCCAAAATTCGTCAAATTGGTACCAGGGGCGAGAATTGAACTCGCGACCAAGGGCTTATGAGTCCCCTGCTCTACCTCTGAGCTACCCTGGCAGAGAATTGGAAGCCTAGCAAAATTTTTTGATCTTTCAAGCGTTTTTATTCCAAAACTGACCATAGAATTAAAATCATGCTTTTACCAGAAGTTTTACATCCAAAAAATGTCCTCTCTGCGTGCCACTCAGCCACGGGCATCTGAGGTCATGCTAATCCGTTTGAATCCCTGTACTCCGTAAAACGTCATCCCGATCCACTCCCCCTAATTCAAAGACCCGCAAGATCGTTTCTTCAATTAAATTGTTCGGACAGGACGCGCCCGCGGTCACCCCCACAATAACAGGAAGTTTCGGAAACCAGTTTTTCGTCTGAATTTCCTGCTTCTGATGCAAATTATAATGCGTGATGTTTTCTGCTGAATCCATCCTGGTTGCATTACGAATGAAATACGTCGGCAAAACGACTTCCCCCATTTCCGCCAAATGGGAGGTGTTGGAGCTATTATACCCACCCACCACCAGCAGCAGATCCATGGGTTCCTTCAACATCATTTCCAATGCATTTTGCCGCTCCTGTGTGGCCCCGCAGATCGTATCAAAAAAGCGATAGTTTTCCTTTGCTTTTTCTTCATCCCCATCTCGCTGACGAATCGCCTCATAAATTCTGCGCTGCACTTCTTCTGTTTCACCGCGCATCATCGTTGTCTGATTCGCCACTCCGACCCGTTTCAAATGGACATCCGGATTGAATCCTTCACTCATGGCGCCCTTGAATTTTCCCAAAAATTCCTGACGATCGCCTCCATTCACAATGTACTGGCACACGTAATCGGTTTCTTCCAGATTCAAAACGACCAGATAATGGCCACTTCCATCCCCCACAGCATGGGAACTGGTCGCCCGTGTCTCTTCATGCTCCGCCTTCCCATGGATAATCGACGTCGCTTCATCCCGGCTATTCTGCCGCACGCGTTTCCACACGCTCATCACATCGCCGCATGTTGTGTCCACGACCTGACACCCAATGTTTTTGAGTCGTTCTTGCAATGCCACTTCGGCACCAAATGCAGGAATAATCACCACATCTTCCGGCCCGACAGAGCTTAAATCCAGCGTCTCACCACGCCCCTTGAGATAACGAATTCCCATGGATGAAAGCTGCGCGTTGACATCGGGGTTGTGAATAATTTCTCCAATGAGGTAGAGGGTGCGGTCAGCAAAAACTTTGCGAGCAGCATAAGCGAGGTCAATCGCCCTCTCCACGCCGTAACAAAATCCAAATTGCTTTGCTAACCGAATGGTGACGTCTCCAAATTTTACTCCTCCGCCCACTCGGCGAAGTTTTTCAACAAGGGGACTAAAATAATGGGCCTCTACGGCAGCTTGAACTGCTTCCATCACTTCGGGGGTGCGAAGATTGACGCGACGGGCCGGCGGTGCGGAACTAGCAACTTGTGACATGAGATTACAATTTACCGCGAAGAGCACGGACGTCCAACGCTAACCGTTGATCACGGCGGAAAGGCTTTACCTCTTCGCATGCTGCGCAGGTACAGCCGCCTCCTGCAGCGTACGTTGCAAATGACGTACGGCCTGATCTTCCATGACCTTTTCTCCATTGTCCGCATGCACGAGGTAAAACGTATCAATAGCCACTTCCTTTTCCGTCGTAATTCTGGCCAGTACCAGCGAAAGGCCGATCTGCGTCAACGCCTGCGCGCGCCGGCCCTGAATCTCGAGCAGGATCTCTACGTGCAGGACGGCCTGAAGACCGGCCGTGTCATGGTCAAGGACGAAGACG
>CAKUMP010000095.1 GCA_934667795.1 uncultured Chthoniobacterales bacterium
TTTGCGAACCAGATCAATTTCGACTTCTGTCTGTGGGTTAGCTTCCACCATCTCCCGGATTTCCCGAATGGCTTCTTTCGAAGCGGTCACACAGGGCATGCCTAATTGAGTCGAGTTGCCAAAAAAGATTTCTGCAAACCCTTCTGCAATCACAGCACGATACCCTGCACGGAAAATTGCCTGAGGCGCATGCTCACGGGAACTTCCGCAACCAAAGTTATTGCCACTTAACAAAATCGTTGCGCCGTCGTATTTCGGGTCATTTAAGGGGTGATTCTTTTTATTGCCGTCCTGATCAAATCGCACATCATAGAACATGAATTCGCCCAGTCCGTCAAAAGTCACGCATTTCATATAGCGCGCAGGGATAATCCGGTCGGTATCAATATCATCTCCGGGTACAGCAACCGCACGACCGCGCACATTTGTAATTTTTTCTAATGCCATATGTTTTCCTCTGTCTTTCTATAAACTAATCCAATTTGCTTTGTGGTTCAAGCTGCGCCTGCAGGCACCGGAGCTTCGATTTCGAACACTTCCCGTGCATCGGAAACTTCTCCGGTAATCGCAGCTGCTGCCACCATCAGAGGACTCATCAAAATGGTCCGTCCGGTCGTACTGCCCTGACGTCCTTTGAAGTTCCGGTTACTGGAACTTGCGCACAACTGATCGCCCACCAATTTATCCGGATTCATGGCCAGGCACATGGAACATCCCGCCCCACGCCATTCAAAGCCTGCCTCCTGAAAGATCTGATCCAGTTTCAATTCTTCTGCCAATGTCGCGACAATCTGGGAGCCGGGGACACAAATGGCTTTCACGCCGGGTGCCACCTTGCGGCCTTTCAGATATTTTGCCACTTCCTGCAAGTCCGAAAGACGTCCATTTGTACAGGAGCCCAGGAATGCAACATCAATTTTTTTCCCTTTAATTGCTTCTCCACCGGAAAACTGCATGTGCTGCAAAGCTTCATCAATCGAATCCCGTTCGCTTTGCGTATGCCCATCGTTAACAGCAGGGATATTTTCATTAATAAAAATAGCCTGCCCCGGGTTGATCCCCCAGGTAACGGTCGGCGCGATATCATCGGCATTGATATTCACCACATCATCATATTGCGCATCTGCGTCTGAGCGAACCGCTCTCCAGCGTTCCACTGCTGCTTCCCACTCTTCTCCCTTGGGAGCGTAGGGACGTCCACGCAAATACTCAAATGTCGTGTCATCCGGGTTCACATACCCAACACGTGCACCGCCTTCGATCGACATGTTACAAACGGTCATCCGTTCTTCCATCGTAAACTCATCGAAAATGTTGCCTGCGTATTCATACGCGTATCCGGTTCCCCCATTTACGCCCAATACGCGGATGATATGCAAAATTACGTCTTTCGCATACACACCGGGACGCAATTTTCCATCCACATTAATTCTGCGGACCTTCAATTTTCCGATGGCCATGGTTTGAGTCGCCAACAGGTCTCGCACCTGACTGGTTCCGATTCCGAATGCGATCGCACCAAATGCGCCATGCGTCGAAGTATGGGAGTCCCCACAGGCAATCGTGGTTCCCGGCTGCGTAATCCCCTGTTCAGGGCCTACGATATGCACAATCCCCTGCTTGCCCGTGTTTGTATCAAAAAAGGTCACTCCGGACTCCGCACAGTTTTTGCGAAGCTCTTCAATCATCCCCTGCGCCAGACTGTCGGAATACGGCTCAACGGCTTCATTTGTTGGTACAATATGATCCACCGTGGCAAATGTCCGTTCCGGATATTTCACCTTCAATCCACGTTCCCGCAACATAGCAAACGCTTGTGGACTCGTCACCTCATGAATCAAATGCGTGCCGATCAGCAACTGCGTTTGCCCATTTGGCAATGTCGCCACTGTGTGCGCTTCCCAGACCTTTTCAAACAATGTTTTTCCCATATCTTTAATAAACCTCAATTAAATGAATAGAGTAGTATCTCTCATTTTTAATAAAAACGCAACTCTGAACCGATAAATTCTTAAAGTGCGTATTTCAGGAAATAAACTGAAGAAATGCGCCTATTCCTTTAGTTCGTCTCCGCTTTTGGCATCCAGAATCGTAAAATGTTCCGGATGGAAGGTGGGATCGGAGACAAATGTCAGGCGTCCGGCATATTGTCGTTCGATACCTACCAGTAATTCTTCATCTTCTTTCCGCAGGCGTTCCAGGACGGCTGGATGTACGACCACGCGCATTTCATGGATACTCTCCTGATATTTGCGCATGAGCTGGTGTAATTTCCGCTGGACTTCCACGCTCATGGTCATCGGGGTTTTGATCACGCCATGCCCATGGCAATGGGAACAGGTCTGATAAACCGAACCGATCAGGCTTTCATGGGCGCGTTGACGGGTCATTTCCATCAGTCCTAACGGCGAAAGAGGAAGAACATGCGTTTTTGCCTTATCCCGCTTTAGCCGCTGCTTCATGCGGGAATAAACAGCCTGCTGGTCCCGGCGGTTTTTCATATCAATGAAATCCCCGATAATCAGCCCCCCGATATTGCGCAAACGCAACTGCCGGGCAATTTCATCCGCGGCTTCCAGATTGGTGTCCAGAATGGTCTTGTCCATATCTTTCCCGCCCTTATTGCGGCCCGTATTGACGTCAATCGCAATCAGCGCTTCGGTTTCATCAATGACAATATACCCGCCGCAGGGCAGCCAGACCTGGCGATGAAAAGCATCGTCGATCTGTTTTTGTACCCCATAGCGTTCAAAAATGTGTTCATTTTCAGTGTAGGTGATGATTCGTCCTTTTGCGCGCCGGCTGATTTGTCCAACCAGATTCTGCATCCGTTCGACTGCGGCCGGGCTATCGCAGACCACTTCATCAATATCATCGGTCAGGAAATCCCGGACCGTGCGCTCGATAATATTGGGTTCTTCAAATAAACAGCTTGGGGCTTTTGTGGAACGCATGTTTTCTTCAATTTCCGCCCACTGTTCCAGTAACAGGCTTAAATCGCGCACAAAATAACGTACCCGCTGGCCTTCTCCTACCGTTCGGATAATCACCCCCATCCCTTCCGGGATATGCAGTTTTTGCAAAATGGTCCGTAAGCGCTCCCGTTCTTTGGGGTCTTCAATTTTCCGTGAGACCCCACTCTGGTCGTTATACGGCATCAAAACCAGATAACGGCCCGCCAGGCTCAAGTTCGTTGTAATCCGTGGGCCTTTATTACTGATAGGACCTTTCGTCACCTGCACCACCACTTCGGATCCTACCGGATAAATGTCCGGAATATCTTTTGCGGTAATCCTTTTTTTACTGCTGCTGCGTTCTCCCGGGCGGTTGACTTTCTCCACCCCGTTATCCAATGCCGCAGGGATCGCATCCCAAAAATGCAAAAAGGCATTTTTTTCAAATCCAATATCCACAAACATGGCTTTCAACCCATGCTCGATATTTTTCACTTTTCCTTTGAAAATACTACCGACAATATTCTGTTCGCTTGTCCGTTCGATTCCATACTCTTCCAGCCGGCCATCTTCGAGCAATGCCACGCGGTTTTCGAGCTTTTCGCAATTGATGATCAACTTCGCTCCAGTCTCTTTTCGACTCAAACCAAGTAATTTTTTCACTTTATTAATCATTTCAAAATCCTGTTAACTAATCATGCAGAGGGTGTGCAAACTGGTTTTATCTCCTCGGAGAAAAACTTCTCTATTCGCCCCCTCCACGGTTACGTTTTCGGAATATCCTTTGAAACAGGTTCGGTTTTTTGTCACCTTCAGATGCTTCCACTGGTTGTGCCCTGGGAATCACTCTTCCCCGTTCATCGGCTTCCGGTTTAATATTTGGGGATGCAGTTACTCTTTGTACCTGCGGTTCCATACTATTCGCTGCTACGGTCTCAGATGTTTCTTCATCTGTGGACCTCAAAGCCGCCGGGATCGGTCGGCCAAAATCTATTTCCTGGATATGCTGAAAACTTCCGACAGCGGGCTCGAGTTTTGCGACCTGCAGGCGCTCGGCTTCCGGGTCTTCCAGTTTGAAGGCATCCTCCAGAATTTTTGCGGCAATCGGAGCAGAAACGGCCCCCCCTGCTTCTGCGCCCTGAACAAATACACAAATGGCATATTTCGGCTGCTCATAGGGAGCAAAGGCGATAAACCAGGTGTGGTTGTCTTTTTTCCCACCCCGTTTAAATTGGGCAGTTCCGGTTTTGCCTGCGACTTCCATTCCTGCGATGCGCGCGCGGCGAGCGGTCCCACCATTTTCATTCACGACCTTCCACATGCCCCGCCTGACCGTTTCAATTGCTTCCGGCGTTAACCCCTGCTCCAATAAATTTGCCCGCAAGCGCGCAGGAGGACGCTCCAGCAGCGCGCCATCGGGAGTCATGACCCGGTCAATTAATCGTGGGTAATACGACATCCCACCATTTGCCACCGTGGCGGTCACCATTGCCATCTGCAAGGGCGAGGTCAGGACATATCCTTGTCCAATCGCCGTGTTCGCCGTAAATCCACTGGACCAGCGCTCGCGAGGGTGATTCTGTGCCAGCCATTCTTTTCCGGGTAAAATGCCCGGGCTCTCGCCGCTCAATTCAATCCCCGATTTCTGCCCGAGACCCAGTAAATTTCCAGCCGCGACAATCGCTTCTTCGCCTGCCGCATTCCCATACTGATAGAAAAAGGCATTACAGGAAACTTTCAGTGCCGACAACAGATCCAGCGAGCCATGTGAACCATTTTTACTTGCAATCCAGCAACGCATATAGGTCCGCCCATAGGTTACCCCCCCACTGCAGGTGAATCGAGCATAAGGGCCAATTCCTTTTCGCAATCCGGCTAACGCAATCGGCACTTTATAGGTCGAACCAGGCGCGTATCCACTGATCGCGCGATTGGTCAGAGGGTCGGTTTCGTCTTCTCGCAAAACATTCCAGTCCGCCAGAGAAATACTCGGGATAAAGGTGTTAGGGTCATACGACGGGACGGAAACCATCGCCAAAATGTCTCCACTCCACGGATCCACCACCACGGCAGCACCACGCCCAACCGAACGCATCGCATTTTCTGCAATCATCTGAATGCGCGCATCAATGGTCAGATACACATCATTTCCCGGAGTAGGAGGCTCCACTCGCGCGACGCCTTCAATGACACCCTTCGCATTGCGCTGCATCACCCGGACACCCGGTTTTCCACGCAGAACGTCGTTCATATAAAACTCAATCTGCGATTTCCCCTGAATATCTGCCTGGTAAAAATTGTACTGCCCGGCATCCGGTTCTTCGCTGATATGCACCGGCGGCCCCACATACCCGAGCAAGTGTGCTGCCATCGCTCCATACACATATTCCCGTACCGGCTTCACCGCCAGATCCATCCCGGGCAACCCCACATCGTTTTCCGCAAATTTTGCCATGGTCGCAAAATCCAGGTCTTCAATGTAGGTGAAAGGCACTTCCCGGTCGTTTCGGTAATGGGTCTGTAAGCGCCCGCCATTAAAGGGTTTGGCCAGATTCAACTCTGCCAGCCGCTGCACGACCGTTTCATTCACAATTTTGACAACATCTGCTTCCCGGCGGTCCTGCACCATCCCTCCATACACCCCTCGATAGGTGGTCATCGGCACTTCGCCATATTTTCTGCGATACCCCTTGACCATATCAGGCAAATAAAAATCAACTTCCCAACTCGGGCGATTCCGTACCATCGTCAACCCGCTTCGGTCTTTAATTTCTCCACGCACAGAAGGAATGCGGACGGTCACCTGGGAACTCCCGCGAATCCGGTTGGTATATTCTTCCCCACGCGCCACCTGAATCCACCACAACCGTGCAATGATGGCCGACAACGCAAGCAGCATCAGCACTCCCATGACCTGCAATCGTAAATCTATGCGAACTTTTGCCATACCCCTTAAATCGTAAACGATTCCTCCTCTTCCGCTTGTAATTCACAATGCATCAACTGCCCCAACAACCCCAGCCCCACATAAAACACCGGTGCTAACAAAATCGCCACCAGTCCTGGCCCCCCAATCCTCCACAATACCTCCGTATCATATGAAATTTCACTCCGTCTGAATGTAATCATAGCATATTCTACTGCAATCATCACCACCGTGCAAAACCCGCTTAATAAACAATGAATCTCCCAACGTCCACGCATGAACAACGGACGAAACCCATGCGCAAATATCCCTACAAGAGTGTAAATCAAAATCGATGTCCCGGGCGAAATCTCTGCAACTCCACCTAATTCACGGTAAATCAACAGATCCCACATCAATCCACTGAAAAATGTAAATAAAAGTACCAGCGGAAATGGAAGCGCCAGCCCGGCATAAACCACCACGATAGGCACCAGCACCAGCCTCGCCCCTTGCAGCCATTCCATCGGTGGCACAAATTCCTGCACCACAAACAACAAAAATGCAATCCCCAGAAGAACAAGACAATACCCGGATTTAAGCAGCAAACTCATTCTTTCATCTCCAGTACAACAAAAACATCTTGTATCCCGGTTAAATCCACAATGGGGGTCACGACGGCCTCCCCTTCCAGTTCCTTGCTCTCAAAGGATTTTACAACCCCCACCGGAACCTGCGAAGGAAATACCCCTCCTAATCCAGAGGAAAAAACATTTTGCCCAGGTTGCAGGTTGGCATCCCGCGTCAGAAATTTCAACCGCAACTGCGGTGCCTGATACGCGACCACCCTTTCTCCACTCAAAATCCCCTGCTCATTGGTTCCTTCCACTTTGACCGCGACTTTACAGGTCTCATCCGTAATCAACAAAACGACTGTGACGTCTTTTCCCACTGTCGTAGTTTTCCCCACCAGCCCTTCTTCGGTCAAAACTGCCATATCCCGCTTGATCCCATGATCCGACCCCCGGTTAATTTTCACTGTATTCCACCAGGTCGAAGAATCCCGGCTGATAATCCGTGCCGGCATCAATTCAAAAAATGACCGCTCCTGATAATTCAGCGCCGCTCGCAAGCGTTTATTTTCTTCTGCCAGGTCTCTGAGCAGTTGGTTGGTCGCTTTCAGATTGCTGTTTTCAATCTTGATCCGGCGGTTTTCCTCTTCCAATTGCTGCAGTGTCTTCAACCCGCTGCGGAATTCGGTGACTTTTTGCTGCAATGCGGATCCTGTGCCCAGGAAAGGAGAAATAACCCCCAGAAATGCCCCCTGCAGGGATTGCATCCGTCGCGGGCTTAAACTGAAAATTAACCCCAGAAACACCAGAAAAACAACGATCGCTATGATGTGTCCACGCTTCATGGCACTGCTCCCGATAAATGGTCTGGATTTATCGGTTTTGTCCTTTCGGATTTAACCATTAACGGGTAGCTTTCCACTGCCGTTCCCCTGATGCGACTTGCTTCAAGAATTTCAATTCGCTAAGCGATCTTCCGGCTCCTTCTGCCACAGCACTCAAGGGGTCTTCCGCAACATGCACAGGTAAGCCCGTTTCTTCTGCTAACAGTTTATCCAACCCTCTCAAAAGCGCTCCCCCACCCGCAAGAATCAACCCGCGATCCACCAGGTCTGCAGATAATTCCGGAGGACAACGCTCCAAAGCAACCCTCACAGACTCCACTATCGTATTAATCGGCTCCAGTAATGCCTCCCGCACTTCCTGCGAGGTGACGGTCAGCGTCTTCGGCAAGCCTGCGACCAAATCCCGCCCTTTCACTTCAATAGAAGTTTCTTTCTCCATCGGATACGCAGAGCCAATCTTGATTTTGATATCTTCCGCGGTCCGTTCCCCGATCATCAGATTGTATGCCCGCTTCATGTACGACATGATCGCTTCATCCAGTTCATCTCCGGCCACGCGCACACTTCTGCTGAAAACAATCCCGGCGAGCGAAATCAAAGCAACTTCCGTGGTCCCACCCCCGATATCAATGATCATGTTCCCCGCCGCATCCTGCACCGGTAACCCAACCCCGATCGCCGCCGCCATCGGTTCTTCAATTAAATAGACTTCCCGCGCCCCCGCATGCGTCGCTGAATCCTTTACCGCGCGCTTCTCGACTTCCGTGATCCCGCTCGGGACCGCAATCACAACACGCGGACGTACCAGCTTCCGCCGGTGGTGCACTTTCGTGATAAAATGCCGGAGCATCGCCTCGGTGATCTCAAAGTCCGCAATGACCCCGTCCTTTAACGGACGAATCGCGACAATCGTGCCAGGCGTTCGGCCCAGCATCCGCTTCGCTTCATCCCCCACGGCCAATACCTTGACCGTCCCACTCTGTACCGCCACTACCGAAGGCTCTCGCAGGACAATCCCGTGATCCTTCACATAAACC
>CAKUMP010000096.1 GCA_934667795.1 uncultured Chthoniobacterales bacterium
CCACCGCACTGACAATCCCCTGGGTAACCGTTTCTTCCAGACCAAACGGGTTTCCGACTGCAAAAACCATTTGTCCCACACGCACTTCATCGCTGTCACCAAATGGCAATGCCTTTAGATCTTTTGCATCCACCTTCAGCACCGCAATATCAGTCACAGAATCCGACCCCAGAACTCGTGCTTCTTTTTCTTCTCCATCATTGAAACGGATCACAATTTTGTCCATCCCGTTGACCACATGATGATTGGTCAGGATATGTCCATTTTCAGAAACAATCACCCCGGAACCCAGGCTGCCGGAGCGTTTACTCGGGCGGTATCGGGGATTCAGCAATAATTCCAGCGGATGAACATTTCGGTTTCGGATAATCTGTTCCGTACTGATACTCACCACCGACGGCACCACCGCTTCGATCAGTTTCGTATATTGCGCATCGAGAGCCGCCAGGATATTGACATCACTGGGATCAATCACCTCGCGCTCGACTGGCTGATAACTTTTCCGGTCTTTTTCTACCTGCTGGCTTTTAGCATCTGCAGATGTTCCCCACAAATTGAATTTACCATCACGGATCTCGTATAACCCGACGACGACCAAGGTCAAAATAACTACGAATAATAAAAATCTAACGAAACTTTTCATCACTTAACTGATTTCTGAATAATGTTGACGTATAATTTCGACAATATAAGCGCGATATTGTTCATTTTCCACTTTTTGTAATTCCGGGTCATCAAGTAAAATTTCCTGAACCAGATCGCGCGCATGATACATCACATGGGCATGTTTTCGGAGGTCGGCGAGCCTTGTCCGCCAGATTCCGCTTTGGGCTGTCCCCAACAGGTCTCCTGCCCCTCGAACATTAAAATCTTCCTCCGAAATCTGGAACCCATCATGCGTTTTTTCCAGAATTTCCAGTTTTTCTCGCCCTTCCGCCTCTTTTTCCACCATGAGAATACAATACGATTTATGCTCTCCACGTCCGATCCGTCCGCGCAACTGGTGCAACTGCGCCAATCCGAATCGATCGGCATTCTGGATCATCATAATATTTGCATTCGGCACATCCACGCCCACTTCAATCACAGTAGTTGAAACCAGCACAGCGATATCTCCCTCGCGAAACCGTTTCATCACCGCTTCCTTTTCCTCCCCGCTCATACGTCCATGCAACAGCTCACAACGATCCGCACCCATCCATTCCACCCAGCGCTTGTATTCTGATTCCACTGCTTTTACTTCCTGCTTCTCTCCCTCGTCAATCAACGAACACACCACATAGAACTGACGCCCACGCTCCATTTCTTCCCGGAGAAATTTTAATACCTTCGGCATTGCCTTTTCATCCCGTATAGCCGTGATCACCTTCCCTCGCCCAGGGGGAAGTTCATCTATAATAGAAACGGCCAGATCGCCATATACCGTCATCGCCAATGTTCGCGGGATCGGAGTTGCGGTCATCACCAGCACATCCGGCTCCTGCCCCTGCTCGATTAACCGCGCGCGCTGCATCACCCCGAATTTATGCTGCTCGTCAATCACCACCAGTCCCAGATTTTCAAAACGAAAACTTTCAAAAAGCAGCGCATGCGTCCCAATGACAATTTGTGGCTCTGCCCCACCGGCAAACAGGGGGGCAATCGATTCTTCCTTACGGTTTCCGGTACGCAGCGCCAGCCGGATATCCAGCGGGTGCAACCAGCGTTGGAAATTCAGATAATGCTGTTCGGCCAGAATCTGGGTCGGTGCCATTAATGCCACCTGGTACCCCGCTTCCACCGCATGCAATGCCGCTGCCATCGCCACAAACGTTTTTCCCGAACCCACATCCCCCTGGAGCAAACGATTCATCGCGTGATCGCTCGCCATATCTTCCACGATTTCCTGAATACAGCGCTCCTGTGCACCCGTCAATGGAAACGGCAAGCTTTTGCGAAAATCTTCGGCCAGATATCCAGGTGCTTTTCGCGAGCGTCCTTTTTTTTCTGCGACCTGTTTGCGTCGGTACCCAATCACCAATTGCATTAAAAATAACTCTTCCAGCACCACCTGTCCGTGCGCTACCTCCAGTGCTTCAAAAGATTTTGGAAAATGGATATTTTGCAACCGCTCTTTTTTATCGATCACACATTCCTCTGCGGGGAGGTAATCCGGCACCGAATCCCAGTCCAGATTGCGCAATAAATAATCCACCATCTCGCGATAATTGCGCCCATTCATCCCCTCCATGTTAGGATACATCGGGACAATCCGTTTCATGTGCAAAGATGCGCCTGCTTCTGTATCTTCCTCTTCTTCCAGGATCTCAAATTCCGGATGCTCCAGGTAAATTTTCTTCCCTTTCAGTTTGGGTTTCCCGTACACAATCACCCGTTGCCCGACCGCAATCATTTTCGAAATGGCATAGCCATGAAACCACCGACAAATGACTCTTGCCCCCAGCCCGCCTTCTTCTTCCAGGGTAGCATCAAATACTCTCCGCCCACCCCAGACCGGATGCCCGCCCGCCACCACCAATCCACTGATACAAATCGCTTCATCTCCCCCTCCATTCGGGAAACGGTCAAAATGTTCACGGTTTTCATACCGTCGCGGGTAACGACTCAGCACCGCGCCGACCGTCCGAATATTTCCTTTATGCAACGCTTTCAGCCACCCGGGTTTCATCCCGAGGGCACCTTCCACGTCTGCATCCCATGCGATTTTCGTCGCTTCTTTCATTCCACACTTGCCTGTCGAATCGCATGTACTTGTGCCTGAATTCGCACAGTTCCTCGAAATTCATTTCGATCCATATAATAAGCAATATCCCAGGGCGGACGCGGTAATTCTCCTGTCGCTCCTCCAAAATAAATGGCTTCTATGCGCTCCCGACCATTTCCAAATTCAAATTTCAAATGTTTTTCTTTCAAAACTTTGGGCGGCTGTTGAGGCGCAACTCCACGCGCATAAAACATCGGACGTGGATTCCCCATCCCGAATGGCTCCAACGCCTGGTACTCTTCCCATAAATTAAAATTCATTTCCTCAAATGGTAATTCCACGTCCAGATGTAATCGCGGATCCAATTGCTCAGGCGTCAGAACGCGCTCCGCATATTCTGTCAGGTACTGACGAAATTCCTCGAACTGGTCATCGTTGACCGTGAACCCGGCGGCCATTTCGTGTCCACCGAACTTTACCAGATATTTTTCAAATTGCTGTAAAGCATGGACCAGCGAAAACCCTTCGACACTGCGCCCGCTACCTTTTCCGACTCCATTTTCGAATCCGACAATGATGGTGGGTCGGTAATACATGCGCATGATCTGGGAAGCAACGATACCAATCATTCCTGAGTGCCAGCCCTCGCGGCCTAAAATAATGATTTTCTGTTTTCCCAGGTCTTTTTCTAAAATTTCTGCTTTTGCCTGTTCCAGAATTTCCTGCCCCATCGCTTGTCGATCCCGGTTATAATCGTCGAGATCGCTTGCCAGTTCTTTCGCACGTTGCGGATCTTTTGTCTGTAATAACTCCAGAGACTCTTGCGCGGTATATAATCGTCCGCTGGCATTCAGTCTCGGTCCCAGACGGAACCCGATATCGGCTGCCGTGACCACACCATTCAGCCGACTCACTTCTTTCAAGACTTTTACCCCGGGCCGCTCCGGATCTTCCAGTCGTCGCAACCCCGCCCGTACCATAATCCGATTATCCCCCTCCAAAGGGACTAAATCCGCAACGGTTCCGATCGCAACAAGATCCAATACCCCACGCAAATCGTAGTCTTCCAGTTTTTGCTGCTTCATCAAAGCATGAGCCACTTTAAATACGATCCCGACGCTGCACAAATACGTGAAAGTGTCTCCCCGTTTCGGATTGACTATAGCGACCGCCGGGGGCAATTCTTCCTTGCATTCATGATGGTCCAGCACGACCGTTTCCACCCCTTTTTCCAGCAAAGCACGAATTTCTTCGACTGAAGAAGTCCCGCAATCGACCGCAATCAATAAATCCGGATTTTTTTCCTGCAAACACCGCTCAACCCCCTCCGGCGATAACCCATACCCCTCATCCATCCGGTGCGGTAAAAATGTCGAAACTTTTATCCCGTACGCATCCAATACCTCCGATAATAGCGCCAGCGATGTCACCCCATCGACATCATAATCCCCATATAAAACTACACTCTCCCCCCGTTCCTTCGCTAAAAAAATCCGATCCACCGCCGCTTGCATGTCCGGTAATAAATACGGATCCGACAAATTCTGCAGTTTCGGGCTCAAAAACAGCTCTGTTTCTTCATTCACCCCGTACCCACGTCGAGAAATAATCTCCGCAACATATCGGCTCACCCCCAGTTTCTCTGCCATCTGAGCCACCAATTCCTCATCCTTGCCTTCCGGTAATATCCATCTCATAACCATCCCCCATTTCTACATTACCTCCCTACCTCATGACAACCACTTCTATTAAACTGCTTGGAACCGCTGAATACACGGAAACCACAGAAGGCCTGTTTAACCACAAAGAACCTGGACTTGTTTTAACCACAGAACACACAGAATGCACAGAATTGAATCTTCGAAATAGCCTATCTAATATTTTTCTAAATAAAATAGGCAATATTTTTAAGGGTTTATGGAGCATGGTCTTTTCACAAAATGCGTCTAATTTAATTTCGTTAGCGGTTCATTTGCTAATTAAATAAGCCGTTTTTCGAGCTTTCGAATGATAAAAAAACGATCTTCTTTCTGAATCACCATATCTGTAAGCCCAGTCAAACCTTCTTTCCCGTTTGGGACATGCCGGAATGTTTGTATTTCTATCTGATATTGAGGTCTTGCTGCCCACTGCCATGTCGGCAAAGGATTGGCTTCATCGGGTAATGCTTTGAATGTAATTTGGTATGAATCGCCCTGCTTCTTGAGTATCTCAGAGTAACTTTGCATCCAATATTTTTTCATCAAATCCGTCTCGGCAGGTGAGAGTGCCGAAAAAACTTGAGGATCATAAAAGGCATATATCTTCTGTGGATCCTGGGATCGAACGGCTGCCCAGTATTCTTCCGCAAAGGCAGATAGCCCCGAGATCTCTTCCGATCTGGCAACGAAAGAAAATAAAAACAAGAAAATTATGGTGAGGGAACGCATGATATTGCTTTGTCGAACAATCACATAATAAACCAAACCACGAGTGTCCGGTTGAAGAAGATTGTCTTTAATCTAAATACATCAAAACAAATGCTTTACATAAAAAACAGGATGCTACGCATTTGATTTAAAAAGAACTTTTTGGCAGGCTTTTGGTCATGAATATTGGCCGCTATGTCCTCACACAAGTCCTCGATTTAGTTGATCGGAAGATGCTTTCTCGTTTAGTACAACGTTATAATGCAGAAGCTAATGTACGACATTTTGGATGTCGCCAACAACTTATCTGTATGACTTTTGCGCAATTAACTTGGAGGGAAGGTTTGCGGGATATTGCGGAATGTTTGAATGCGCGACCTGAAGCGCGTTACCATTTGGGATTTCAATCGCCCATTGCCAAATCAACATTAGCCGATGCCAACGAACAACGTGACTGGAGACTATGGCAAGACTTAGCTCAAAATCTCATACGAAAAGCTCGTCCACTTTATGTTGATGAAGAACTTGGATTGGACATTAATAATACAATTTATGCATTGGATTCTTCAACCATTGACTTGTCTTTAACTCTCTTTCCTTGGGCCGAGTTTCGAAAGACCAAGGCCGGAATTAAAATGCATACACAGATGGATTTAAGAGGTGCAATTCCAACCTGTATTTTCATCTCAAATGCCCGTCAACACGATGTTCTATGGCTGGATGAGTTAATTTTCGAGGCTGGTGCTTTTTATATCATTGACCGTGGGTACATGGATTTTCCCAGCTTAAACTTAATTGCACAAACGAGGGTTTTTTTGTCACTCGTGCAAAAGATAATCTACGCTTTTCCCGCCAATACTCTTTGCCTTCAGAAAATGCGTTGGGAGTTTATAGTGACCAAGTTAGCAAACTCACTCTCAGCAAAATCACGGAATGATTTTCCTGCCCTATTGCGTAAAGTCCGTTATACGACAAAGAAAACGGAGAGTACTTTATTTTTTAACCAACAATTTAAAAATTTCTGCTCTTACAGTTACAAAACTTTATCGTTTACGTTGGCGCATCGAATTGTTTTTTCGTTGGATCAAAGGGCATCTTCATATCAAGCATTATTACGGAACAAGTTCTAATGCGGTGAGGACACAAATTTGAATTGCTGTCAGTACGTTCCTTATGATTGCTATCCTTCACAAACAATTGAAGCTTCGAGGAACTTTGCAACTTTTAAGCGTTCATACATTTGAGAAAACTCCTCTCCATCAATTACTTACAGAACCTGACTCCAGAAACTCAGAGGCAGAAAATCATAAACAATTGATGTTGTATGGTTTATAACCGGACGCTCGTGTAATTTTGTATGTTTTAAAGCATGCTCGGAATTGACAATATTCTCTATTTGCAATGCCTTATCCTTGACGTCGTATGGAAAGAATACAAAGCGTTCTTTCGAAAACGCAATGAAAAGAAGATGCGTAAGGACTGAGCCAAACATGTCACTTAACTTTTTGCCCTGCATTTTATAGAGGTAAGGACATATAAAGACCTTGATAAAGAGAATGGTTTTGTTTATAATTTAAACGTTCGAAAAATACGAGTGAAAACACATGCATGTTCACACGTTTTTTAACGTGTAACATTGTCAATAAACAGAAATAATAGAATTATGAAAAATGATGATAATAAGATACTCGACATTCTTACGTTCCTTGCTGACCGTGGAATTACAGCATCAAGCAAACAGATCACACAAATTTTTAACGTGATGGGTGGCACAAGCAAATCATTAGCCACAAAACTTGGATGGATGGCTGTCCAAGGTCATGACGTAGTTACTAAGGTTTGGAAGAAAAAATAAATATTACACATGACATCACTAAATTAATAAGGCTTTATCTTCGTGTTGTGCCAATTAAAAATGACACCGAAGGGGTGAAGTCGTTGCGTCAGAATGCGTGATACCCTACGCTTAGTGATTTTGTAGGCTTTTTTAGGTGGTTTCCGCAAGGCTTTTCGACCGAGGGGGCGTAGTGAAGGCTTTGGGAGCGTAAGCGACCAAGGCCGAAACGGAGCCCCCTTGGTCGCCGGAATGCCCCCCACAACCTTCTTCCGCCAGAACTCACATTTCCCATCTTTCTTCTTCAATTTTTACAACAATAGCAAAAATTTCTGACAAGCGGTCCTCTACTTCTCTTGCTAATAAAACAGGTTCATAACCAGCACGAGCGATTCGCAATTTTTCCTTTATTTCCTTACTAACTTTTTCACAACTCAGAAGTCGATCACACGGGCTTGCTGGTATATCGTATGTCTTTTCCAATTTCTCTTTAATTCGCTTTTTTTCAGCAATTTCATCACAGGAGTAAAATAGTTACGCAATGGCAGCCATGCTTTTTCATAAAGGTCATTTACTAATTTCTGTAGTTCCAACTCATCAAAACGACCATACTCCAATAATTGTCTTACATGAGTGAATTTCTTTTGCTCAACATGAGCCTGATCATTCTTTTTATACGGCCGCGAGCGTGTCCAGTGCACATGCTGGTTCCCCGATAAAAGATACCTTTCAAGAACCTCATTCAAAAACTCGGAACCATTATCGGTATCAAATCCCAGCAAATGAAATGGCATCCTCTTTTGAATCATTTTAAGGCCTACACAGACCTCGCTACCACCCGCCCCCATAAAGCAGCCAATTCCGTCCAGCTACTATAAAAATCTGTCATTGTCAAACTCTAAAGAAACATCCCTCTCATACTATCGCCTCCATGAGCGACGGTATCCACTTCCATCCAACCAAGCTCGTGAAATTCCTGGGGGCCACAACGTATAGGAATAAATTGCTTCATACGATTACTCGCACGTCCCGTTTTTTCCCTTTCCTTCTTCCGTAACTCGAACGCACTTTGTAATCCTATCCAGGGTGCGTGCACTGTAACTTAACACACGAGCATAAACTTCTTTGGAAATGGCTTCATAATGCCGCGAATAACTTTCAAGCCATAAAGGTAATGTTCCTTTTAAACGTTTTCCGCAGGATTGTTTACTCAGTTTTTAAATCGTGATAATAATGCGCGGCGGCGCAAACTTTTTTCTGTAAAATTGGTAGATAACTTTGTTTGAAGGTGTTTGTTTTTGTATTTTCTGTTTTG
>CAKUMP010000097.1 GCA_934667795.1 uncultured Chthoniobacterales bacterium
TAGCGTATGGGATGGGCGAACAACCTTCGCATGGCGAAACTTACACGTCGTTCGAACCAAAGCGGTGCAGAGCCCCGCACTCCAAATTCTTCTCGTGTAGTGGAAAAATCTCTGACATGCCAAGGATTAATTAGGGACGGGGATTAATTAGGGACGGAGCAATTAGGGACAGAGCCGTAAACGTAACCTCCTAATGACGACCTATTACCGTATCCTGAATGTTTCTTTTTATTCACCCATTCTAAAAATGGCGTTTTTTATACACATTAAACACTCCATCCAGCATCCCAACGGGCTTTTTCTCAGAACTTTTCTCTGAAACCCTCATGCATCGCAAGAGCCTGGCATGTCATGTGCTAAGGGGGGCGATCAGGATCTCACGGGAAATCGTGAAACATTACAGAAAAACAAAACCAACCATTATTTAAAATATGCACATAACAATATGTAAAACAGTTTGTCTTCTTTGGCTTGTTGGGATGAGTTTAGGCGGCTCTACCATTTGGGCACAAGAAACGGGGAGTGTGGAAACCGCGAGCGTGGCTCCCATCACAGAAACCGTTGCGGCGATTGACTCCGGAGATAACGCGTGGATGCTGGTCAGTTCTCTGTTGGTGCTGTTTATGTCGTTGCCCGGGCTGGCACTTTTTTATGGGGGAATTGTTCGCAGTAAAAATGTGTTGTCTGTATTTGGGCAAATTTTTGGGATTGCGGGGATAGCGGCATTGCTTTGGTGGGCAGTGGGATTCAGCCTGGTTTTTTCTGAAGGAAATGCATTTATCGGGGGATTATCCAAAGCCTTTTTTGCGGGAGTGGATGGCAATCCTGAGACGTTAGGGACAGTTTCAGAAAACATTTTTGCTATTTTTCAGCTTACTTTTGCGATTATTACCCCCGCTTTGATTATTGGTGCGGTGGCGGAACGGATGAAATTTGCGGCAGTAATGGCATTCGTGATAGTCTGGCTTCTGGCCGTTTATTTTCCGTTTGCGCATATGGTCTGGGGCGGCGGTTATCTGGCAACGACGATCAAGGCGATCGATTTTGCGGGGGGGACCGTCGTACACATGACCTCCGGATTTTCCGCGCTTGTTCTTTGTATCATTTTAGGTAAACGCAAGGGGCATGGAAGCGCATTTCCTCCACACAGTGTGGTATTAACCGCAATCGGGACAGGGATTCTTTGGGTCGGCTGGTATGGATTCAATGCCGGATCCGCAGGCGCAGCGGACGGAATTGCTGGAAATGCATTCGCAACAACCACTTTTGCTGCTGCGATCGGTGGGTTTTCCTGGGGGATTTCTGAATGGATTTTTAAAGGAAAACCCAGCGTGCTCGGGATCAGTTCCGGGGTGATTGGCGGACTGGTCGCTATTACGCCGGCAGCGGGCTTTGTAAGCGTAGGTTCCTCTGTGCTCTTTGGCCTGCTCGGCGGGTTTGTTCCATTTCTGGCAGTGACGTATTTGAAGAAAATTTTTGGATATGATGACGCGCTGGATACTTTTGGGATCCACGGTGTCGGTGGTGCTTTGGGTGCAATTCTGACAGGAGTTTTTGCTGATGGAAAAATTAATGGACTGGTCGCAGAGCTGAACGCGGAGGGCGTGAACCTTGTGGCGGAACAGGTAAAAGCAGTGCTGGTGACCGCGGTCTGGAGCGTGATCGCAACAGTGGTCATTGCTTACGCGGTAAAATGGACCATCGGCCTTCGGGTTTCTGAAGAAGTCGAACAGGCAGGACTCGATGTCAGCGAGCATGGAGAAGACGGGTATATTATCTAATAAAGGAGAACCATTGTATGAAAAAAATCGAAACCATTATCAAACCATTCAAACTGGAAGAAGTAAAAGAAGCATTGGCAGAATTGGGGATTGAAGGAATGACCGTAACCGAGGTCAAAGGCTTCGGCCGCCAGAAAGGGCATACCGAAATCTATCGTGGAAGTGAATATACCGTCGATTTTCTTCCAAAAATCAAACTGGAAATTGTGGTCATAGAAGAAATGGTAGAAAGCGCCGTAAAAGCCATCATCCAGTCCGCAAGAACCGGAAAAATCGGCGACGGAAAAATATTCGTCCTCCCGATCGAAGACGCTATCCGTATCCGCACAAGCGAGTTAGGCCCCAACGCATTATAGAATCATTCAGAGAGGGTTCATCCCGTTGTGGCGAGTGGTGAAGGGGTGTTCCGGGCGGTCGTGATTCAGCTTTTCGTACAGCTCTGGACGGCGATGGCTGAACAATTCTTCAGGGGGCACCAGACGGTGGGCAAGACCGTTTCGGTAAGACTTTAAATAGACATTTTCCGAAAAGGTTTTTTCCGCCTGAGTGTGGTCCGGAATAAATACCCCTCGGGGCGCATCCAGATCAATATCCGCTAGCAAGACCTGATCGGAATAATAAGGAGATGCCGCAACAATAGCTCCGGTCGGATCAATAATATGACTGCGTTGTCCTGGGTCAGAAAATGCAAGGTGGGCGGAGACCACAAAATGCCCGTTATCCATCGCCCGGGTCTGATTCAGGAGGGTGTTGACATACCCACTGGCCCCCCAGGACATGCTGGGGTTGAAAACGATATCCACCCCTTGCATCGCAAAAAGACGATCCAGTTCCGGCGCATACACATCCCCACAAAGACGAATGCCGATGCGTCCAAAGTCGGTATCATAAACTTCCTGACCATTTCCCTGTCCATAAAGCATGATGCGAGAGGTGTGGACTTGTTCCCCATCACGGTTCCACAGGACGCCGGTACTCGGACGGCGCTCTGTGGCGGCCAGTGGATCCTGACTTTCATTGGGAAGACGCATCCCGCCAATCAGCAACCAACTGCCAGCTTCACGCGTTTTTTCCAATGCCGCTTCAATTGCTTCCGCAATGTGTGGCTCGTCCGGACGACAACCCTTTTCCATTTCAGTGCTGACAATAATATCAGGCTGATGCTGACAGGCCTCTTCGACCAGTGAAAGAAATGTCGGGTCGCCGACTTGCACTTCGTATCGATGCGACAAAAGTGCAACCCGAATTTGACGCTTGGCATAGGCAGGCTTGGGCGCCGGTGCGTAAGCCTGCCGTAATGGGGCAAAAAAACGTTTCCGAGAATCATTAAAATAAAGTTTCCAAACGTCGCACCCGCCATACAGAACCATATTTCCCATTTTTTCCGGCGGATAACAGCGCTGATCCAGGCGAAGCGTCGCAACCGCAACACCTGCGGAATAACCGGTGGAACCCAGCGTTGCTCCATTTTGATCTATAATGACAGAAGACGCCATGGGAGTCCCGGAAATGGACATTTCTTCGTTGTGCACGAGTTTTGTCTGACGAGAGGTCGGACGCGCCAGTAAAAATGGGAGGTTGGTGTCAAATGCTCGGGTTGCCGGGCTGTGGATCGAATAAAAATGGTCGTAACAAGCGGATGGTTCGTCGAGATGCACCAGAAACGTCGCACCTTGTTGCGCGAGGCTCCAATGGACTTCAGGAAAATAAATATCACTGCCGATGCTCAAACCGATGCGTCCCAGTGGAGTATCGATCGGGTGAAGGGTATTCCCGGGCTGGAAAGATTCGCCCGGGAGAGAATGCGTCTGATCATATCGCCCGATCCGTTCCCCCTCAGGTGACAAAATAACCGCAGTCTTTTTGTTGTCATTTTGGAATCCGCCAATCAAAAAACACTCAAGCTGACGCGCCCATTGGGCCAGTTTTTGTTCAGGATCATTGCCGGAAGGGAACCCAAAGGGAAGCACCAGCAAAGAAACCCACTTAGGCGGTAACTGATCAAGAACGGCCTCAATAGCCTCCGGCTGATTTTCGTCCAAATCGAGCGCTGCCACACCAACAGGTAAATGCGATAAGTTCATGGTTTAACCACAAAATACACAAAACCACAGAATACACAAATAGACAAAACCACAAAATACACTGAAGAATCATCGAAACCACAGAAGGACTTGGTCCTGTTTAACCACAGAGGACCTGTTTTTTAACCACAGAATACACAGAATTGAGTCTTCGAAATAGCCTATCTAATATTATTTTAAATAAAATAGGCAATGCACAGAATGTTTTTTTAAGGGTTTTAATGCGGAATCCATTCGGACCACGGAGTCGGAAGTCTTATAAATTAAATTATTTTTAGGGGGTTTAGTGTATGATCGTTTTGGACTACGGTAAATTTGGGAGTGCGGCGATTTCCGCCGCTTTGGATCATATCGAAGGGGATATGCGAAGGGTTGTTGCGTATTGAAGCTTTTTGGTCATTCGATCCAAAGCGGTGCAGAGCCCCGCACTCCAAATTTGGCGACGGGGACATCGACGTTCCTCAAAATAACATGTCAACGTTTTAAAAAGTGCGTAAAACAATTTATCGATTCCAAAATATAAGCATCAAAGACATTCATTAGGACATAACCCTTTCTACACAACCCCCTTAAAAATCTTCTGTGCATTTTGTGTATTCTGTGGTTAAAAAAAACAGGATCTCTGTGGTTTTAAAAAGTTCTGTGGTTTCTGTGGTTCTTTCAGTGTATTTTGTGGTTAAGTAATTTTTTATGAGTCAGAGAAAAGCAAACAAGCGTACGGTGGAAATCATTCTGGTGGGTGCAGCGATTCTGGTGGGGGTCGTGGCATGGTGGCATTCGAAGGGAGAGGGGGAGGACAATAACCTCGTGAGTGGGAACGGACGTATCGAAGCGGTGGAGATCGATATTGCGGCGAGGCAACCAGGCAGGATTGAAGAGATTTTGGTGAAAGAAGGGGAATTTGTCACGCAGGGGCAAAAACTTGTTCTGATGGATACACGCGTGATGGAAGCGCAGCTTCGTCAGGAAGAAGCGCGGTCTCATCAGTCAGAAAGTGCGGTTTTTACTGCCAAAAGCCAATTGCAGTTAAGGGAAGCAGAGAAACTGGCTGCGGAGGCACTGCTGACACAACGAGAGTCCGAGTTGGAGATTGCAGCAAAGCGTCTGGCGCGTTCCAGTACGCTGGCGAAGGAAGGATCGAGTGCACAGCAGGAAGTCGATGACGATACCGCCAGCGTCAAAATTGCGGAAGCATCGGTTCGTGCTGCAAAAGCGCAGATTGCATCGGCGGAAGCCGCCATATCGGCAGCAACCGCAGAGATTCGCGGGGCAGAATCAGCCGTTTTGGCTGCAAAGGCGAGTGTGGAACGGATCGAACAGGAAATTTCGGATGCAGTGTTAGTTGCGCCTCGAGCGGGCAGGGTCCAGTATCTGATCGCTCAGACCGGTGAGGTGGTGGGGTCGGGTGCACGTATCCTCAATATGCTGGATTTCGAAGATGTGTATATGACATTTTTTCTGCCGACAGAAATTGTCGGAAAAATTGCGATTGGAGCAGAGGTGCGTCTGGTGATGGATGCTGCCCCCGATCGCGTGGTACCTGCAGCGATTTCTTTTGTGTCGGATGTCGCGCAGTTCACGCCCAAAACAGTCGAAACCAAAATCGAGCGTCAGAAGCTGATGTTTCGCGTAAAAGCCCGGGTATCCCAGGAGTTGTTGCAGAAATATATTAAACAGGTGAAGACCGGGCTCCCCGGTATGGCGTATTTACGGGTGGATGAAGAACGCCCCTGGCCCGCATTTTTACAGGAAGGGTTGGTTGAATGACAAGGGACAGTGGACAGTGGACAAGTGACAGTGGATTTTCTCGATGAGATTCTAAACCTGTAACGGGAGCAATTTTTTATTTTGAACAAGAGTGAAAACAGGACGGGCGCTTTCGTGTCAGGAGATTTTGTTGCTTCGTTAAAAAATGTTCGATTGCATTATAGGAAAACGGAAGCATTGCGGGATATTTCGTTGGAAATTCCTGCTGGTTGTATGGCGGGGTTGATTGGGCCGGATGGGGTGGGGAAATCGAGTATGTTGTCGCTGATTGCTGGAGCAAAAAGGATTCAGCAGGGGGAGGTTCAGGTGTTGGGTGGGGATATGCGGGATAAGGAGTTCCGGAGAAAAGTTTGTCCGCGTATCGCTTATATGCCGCAAGGGTTAGGGAAAAATCTCTACATGACACTTTCGGTGCAGGAAAACATAGAGTTTTTTGGACGCTTATTTGCGCATGACAGACGTGAAATGGAGATGCGGATGGAGCGTTTGTTGCGTGCAACAGGATTAGCCTCATTTAAGGACCGACCGGCGGGAAAACTTTCCGGCGGGATGAAACAAAAACTGGGACTCTGTTGCGCGTTGATTCACGAGCCGGACTTTTTGCTGCTCGATGAACCGACTACCGGGGTGGATCCTTTGTCGCGTCGGCAGTTCTGGGAGTTGATCGAGGAGTTGCGGAAAGAACATCAGGAGATGAGTGTGCTGGTCGCAACCGCGTATATGGAAGAAGCTGAGCGCTTCAGTTGGCTCGCAGCAATGAATGCTGGGCAGGTGCTGGCCACTGGTACGCCACAGGAATTGATGCAGCAAACTTCCAGTAAAAACCTCGACGCCGCATTCATTGCCCTCCTTCCCGAAGAAAATAAACAACATCATCGCGACCTTTCCCGGTTGCCAAAACGAAATGCTACCTCAAATGAAATCGCAATCGAAGCCCATGAACTGACGATGCGTTTCGGCAATTTTACCGCAGTCGATAATGTTTCTTTTGAAATCAAGCGCGGCGAAATTTTTGGTTTCCTGGGTTCCAACGGGTGCGGAAAAACGACCACGATGAAAATGCTGACCGGGTTGCTGGAACCCTCCGAAGGCGATGCCCTTTTATTCGGGCATTCTGTGGACCCACGCGATATGGCCATTCGGTCACGTGTCGGGTATATGACACAGGCGTTCTCGCTGTATCAGGAATTGACCGTGGAACAAAATCTGGTTCTTCATGCAAAATTGTTTGGAATGCCTGCTAACGAAATCCCGGCACGTGTAGAGGTGATGTGCCAGCGATTCGGCTTGTCCGATATTCTGGACGTTTTGCCCGAATCCTTACCGCTCGGCCAAAGACAAAGATTGTCCCTGGCGGTGGCTATGATCCATAAACCGGATCTGTTGATTTTAGACGAGCCTACGTCAGGCGTGGACCCGATCGCGCGCGACAGTTTTTGGGAAATTTTGATTCATCTTGCGCGGGAAGAAAAAGTGACGCTGTTTATTTCCACACATTTTATGAATGAAGCGGAGCGGTGCGATCGGATTTCCTTGATGCATGCGGGGAAAGTTCTGGTGACCGATACTCCGGAAAATCTGATGCAGGAAAATGGCGGAAGAACGCTGGAAGATGCTTTTATCGATTACCTTTCCGAGGTGGTGGAGGAAGAAAAACGCGACATGGAACCGTTGTCGAAAATTTATTCAAATGCTCCCGTCGAGGTGTCCGCGAAAAAATCGATTGGAGAAAAATTTTCTGAATGGGCGGGTGGTTTTTTTCAATGGAAGCGCATGTTGGGATATTTATTCTGCGAGGGGCTGGAGTTGAGAAGAGACCCGGTGCGATTGGTGATGGCCGCGCTGGGGAGCGTGATTCTGATGCTGGTGCTGGGCTACGGAATGAGTATGGATGTGGAAGATCTGCGGTTTGCCGTGATGGATCGCGACCAGTCCACAGCGAGTCGGGATTACATTTCAAGCCTGAGCGGATCGCGCTATTTTCTGGAGCAGATTCCGATATTAAGTGATGTGGATATGGACCATCGCATGCGCTCGGGCGAGTTAAGTCTGGCAATAGAAATCCCTTCCAACTTCGCGGTGGATATGGCACGCGGACGCCCCGTGGAAATTGGAGCGTGGATTGATGGCTCCATGCCATCCAGGGCAGAGACCATTCGTGGCTATGTCCAGGGGATTCATCTGCACTGGATGGAAACACGTCTGCAGAATTTCATGGATATTTATGCCGGGCGCGGGCTGACAAATGTGGAAATCCGTTATCGTTATAACCCGGACGTTTTAAGTACACCTGCGATGGTGCCTGCGGTGATTCCGTTATTGTTGTTGTTGCTCCCTGCGATCCTGACCGCACTTTCTGTGGTCCGGGAAAAAGAACTGGGCTCGATTGTGAATTTATATGTGACGCCCGTGACCCGTCTGGAGTTCTTTTTTGGAAAACAAATCCCTTATCTGGTGTTAGGGATGCTGAATTTTGTCCTGCTGACCGTACTGGCAATTTATGTGTTTAAGGTTCCACTAACTGGAAGTTTGCTTGCGTTAAGTGTAGCCGCATT
>CAKUMP010000098.1 GCA_934667795.1 uncultured Chthoniobacterales bacterium
GCCTTGCGCTGTGCGGGGTTTTGCAGCGAGATATAAGCGATAGAAAGATCCACATATTTATCATAAGAACCGTCTTCGATATCCTTGAGGAAGCGGCGGATGACAGGGGTAGGGATCATGTACCCGGTGGATTGTGCCACATCGCCGGTGTATCCCTGAAAAGCAACGCCCACGACTTTTCCATCCTGCAGAACCGGGCCCCCACTGTTGCCCGGGTTAATGGCGGCATCAATCTGGATCGTCAGATGCGAATCAATACTGGTATGGGAATAGGGCTGGAAATCAATACGGGAAACAACCCCATTCGTGACAGACATCCGACTACCGCCAATCGGGTACCCATAGGCAGAAACTTCACTTTCGAGTGGAGGGATTTCACCAAATTCCAGCGCTTCTGTTCCTTCAAAAAAACGAGGATCTTCTATCCGCAGAATCGCAAGGTCGCAGTCGTGCGCGATATGTTCCACATGCGCCAGATATTCATTCGGGTCATTTTCCTTTTCAACGGTCAACAGTCGGGCATTACTGACCACATGGGCATTGGTCATCACGCGGTTGCCGGCGATCACAAAGCCCGCGCCGCGTCCGCGACTGGTTTTGCCGGCATTCCAAGGCGAATCGTACTCCGGCGATTGAGAAGTTGCATTAATTCGCAACAAGCTCTTTTTCACATTCCGTGCTTGTTCCACTCGCGGCACTGCCGGGTGCGCTGTGGCATCAGTGGCATCAGTGACGGCTGGCATCACAACGGGAATGTCTGACACCCCCGAATCGGACTTTGCCTGCACGTCCGCAAGAAAAACCAGAGGCACAACAAAAATACATGCACTCGTCAGGAAAATTTCTTTTACTCGAAAACGTAAAGGTTCCGGTAAAACCAGGGAAGTTTTCAGTTCAGGAAATTTCATGATAAAATGTCGGATTTGTCAGGTTTGCTTAAAAATGCGTTTAAAACGATCTAAACGACCGGAATCGCTCGCATCCATTTTCCTTGTTTTTTACCACAAGGGGAAAAATGAATATTAGGCGTATTCAGGGAGTTTGACAACTGGAAGTGTCAAACGTTGAATCTAAATTCCATCACGTCGCCATCTTTGACGACATATTCTTTTCCTTCGATGCGGAGTTTGCCATTTTCGCGTGCTTTGGCAAATGATCCGAGCGTGATGAGGTCGTCATAATGGATGGTTTCTGCAGCGATGAATCCGCGTTCGAAATCGGTGTGGATGACGCCAGCTGCCTGCGGAGCCTTGTCGCCTGCGTGGATGGTCCATGCGCGGGTTTCTTTTTCGCCTGTGGTGAAATAGGTACGAAGCCCGAGGAGGGAGTAAGCGGAACGGATCAGAGCAGCGATCCCACTGTTTTGAACCCCCAGATCGTTCAGATATTCGCGCGCTTCTTCTTCGGTTAGTTCCACGAGTTCCGACTCGATTTGCGCACTGATCACGACTGCAGAGGTGGCAAAATGGGAGGTTGCGTAGGTACGGACTTGCCGGACATATTCGGCGGCCTGTGAGGTGCCTTCCTCGGATTGTGCGTCGGCAAGGTCGCCTTCAAGGACGTTGCAGGCGAAAATCGAGGGTTTGGAGCTAAGCAGGAAAAAGGATTGAAGAAGTTTTTTCTCTTCGTCGGAAATTTCCAGTGTGATCGCCGGCTTGCCCGCATCAAGGTGGGGGAGCAGTTTTTCAATCAGCGCTTGTTCCGCTTTGGCGGCTTTGTCTCCGGTGCGAACAAGTTTTTGCTGGCGTTCCAGACGTTTCTGAAGAGAGGCGTAATCGGCAAGGATGAGTTCGGTATTAATGACTTCAATATCACGGACCGGATCGACACTGCCAGCGACATGGTGGATGTCCGGATGGTCAAAGCAACGTACGACCTGCACAATGGCATCCACTTCCCGGATGTGGCTGAGAAATTTATTTCCCAGTCCTTCTCCTTCACTGGCGCCTGCGACGAGACCGGCAATATCCACAAATTCAATTGCCGCAGGGATGAGCTTTTGCGATCCAGAGATTTTTGATAGGGCAGCAAGACGTTCATCCGGTACCGTTACAACTCCCAGGTTGGGGTCAATGGTACAAAAGGGATAGTTTGCGGCCTCAGCCTTACGACTGCGTGTGATCGCGTTAAACAGGGTGGATTTCCCCACATTTGGTAAACCTACAATTCCGGCACTAAGCATAAGCTGTCCAGTTTACCAGATGTGGGAAAAAAAGGAACCCATTTTTTTATAAAACCACAGAGGGACCTGTTTTAACCACAGAACACACGGAATGCACGGAATGTTTTTTTGGTTTTTTTGTAGGGGCGAATTGCGTTCGCCCACTGGAGTTTGGACATTTGAATGGCTCTGGCATGGCAAAGATTTTTTCCACCCCACGGGAAGAATTTGGAGTGTGGGGCTCTGCACCGCTTTGGTTCGAACAACGTATGAGTTTTGTTATACGAAGGTTGTTCATATATCCCATTCGCTATGATCCAAAGCGGCGGAAACCGCCGCACTCCAAATACGCCCCATTCCATTCGGAAACTAAGGGAATAGCGCGACATATTGTCCGAGAGGACATGCTGCGTGAAATGCTATGGGCGCGGAAGCGCATAAATGATCCAACGGTCCGTTGGCCGACGGGGACGTCGGCGCGCCCAGCCTTTTTTTAGCTACGGCGGCGGGTAAAGAGGGTGCCGAGACCGAGAGCACCTAACAAGGCGATGCCGGGTTCGGGGATGAGGTTGCTGTATTCGTAGGCAACATCGGAGATGCGGATGTTGTCATAGGTGCCAAGGAGAGGGGAATAACTGGAGGCTGAACGGTTGCCTATGGTCCAAACTCGAGTGCTTGCGGTCAAATCTCCGAAATTTATAACGGTGGTTTGATCTAACAGCATTCCATTCATATACATTTTTAAGATTCCATTTCCTGCAACATTTTCATAAGTCGCGGCGAAATGATACCAGGTATTGGCGGACAAAATGGGAGCGGATGTGTTTAAAGTTGCCGTGGTTGTGCCATTTCCGACTCTTAAGCTCAGGTTGCCCCCGGAAGTAAAACTCATTCTTATTCCGTCTGAGGTGGTGTACATTTTATCAAACAGATACCCCACTGTGTCCACTGTCTCCGGAGTTTTATACCACATTTCTACGGAAATCGCAGAGCCATTAAAAATAGTGCTTGAATTGTTGATGCTGTAAACACGGGAATTGTTATCTCCCCCGTTGTCAATTAATGCGGCGCCCGTTCCAAATTTTCCTGCTACTCCCGTGGATACGGTACCAATATTGACGTTACTGACAGGATATGCATTCGGATTGGCAGATCCATCATAGGAATTAAGATTATACCCGGGATCTGCATCAAATTTCCAGAGAGCAATCGTATTTGCCTCGTTTCCTGTATAGTCATTCATCCAGTCCACATAAGGGGCTGCGGAGATAAGAGATGTTGCGGATAGGAACGCAAGTACGGCTGTTGTTTTGAGAGGGAATGGAAATGCCATATATAAAAATTACTGAATACCATTGGTGCGGTCAAGTGGTATTTCTTTTGCCACAGTGGCGCGGAAGCGCATAAATGATCCAACGGTCCGTTGGCCGACGGGGACGTCGGCGTGCCCGGCAAGAAGTCTGCCGACGGGGACGTCGGCGCGCCCAGCTTTAGCCTCGGCGGCGGGTGAAGAGGGTGGCGAGACCAAGAGCACCTAACAAGGCGATGCCGGGTTCGGGGATGGGCATGCTGTACTCATAGGCGACGCTTGAAACGCGAAGGTTATCGTAATAGCCGGGAGCAGAGCCATAAGAGGAGCCAAGGCGATTTGCGAGTCTGAAACGGTAAGTTCCCATCACGGGGGTCTCTTCTTCAGTTTCAGGATCTATCTCTATCCTCTGAACATGTTCAAATGATAGATCTCCAAATCCGAGTGCGGTATCCTGTGCCAATAATTCGCCATTTCGAAATATTTTGAGATAGCCGTCGCCCTCGAGATTTTCGTAGGTGACAGCGATATGGTACCACTGGCTGGGATCCCATGTTAAATCTTCTGTCATTAGCCCTTTGGAACTTGTTCCATTTCCTACAGAAAACTCCAATCGCTGGGAGTTGGTTCCCACATTATTTAAACGCAAAAGCAGACCTACAGGTTTATCGAACTTTTTATCAAAAAAGTAAGAAAGAGTTGTGGTGGTGATCGTATCACTTAATGGTTTGTACCAGAACTCTACGGAGAGAGCAGAAGCGTTAAATGCTGTTTCACTGGCTGAGTTCCCTTGTGCATAGCTGTTATTGGCGCTGGATCTATCTGGTCCCGAATAAAAGGCTTCTCCAAATTTGCCAGGATCGCCAGTTGATGTCCCTGTGGTTGCAATCCCGGTATTGACACCATTGCCGGAAGAGTCAGTGGTGACCCCTGTCGCTGTATCAAACTTCCAGAGAAACGAAGTATTCGCCTCGTTTCCTGTATAGTCATTCATCCAGTCCACATACGGCGCAGCGGTGGTTAGGGAGAGCGTGGAGAGAAATGTAAGAACGACGGCATTTCTGGGGGAAAAGAACAATTTCATAAAAGGAGTTTATGTCGATACCATTGGTGCGGTCAAGTGGTTTTATTAAAAGCAAATATTTAGAGAAATAATTGATAATAACGCTTGGCATAAGGCGTGGGGTGGTATAGGAAACTGGTATGGAAAAGCGTCCCCCTGAAATTCCTTTGTATCGAGTGGTAGCGAATGGTGTCTTGAAATTGAGACGAGAATCGACTGGTAGTATTTTAGAAAGTGAGCGGAAACTGGGAGAGCGATTTGGGGTAAATCGAGTGACGGTACGGCGTGGGTTACAGGAACTGGAAAAGGAGGGGCAACTGATACGGATCCCTGGAAAAGGGTGGAAATTTGTGGAGAACTGTCTGCCTGATCTTGTCCCCAACGTCTCCAATGTCACCTCTAGATCAGGTTTGCCGGTGGTGGGATATCCGTTCTGGGTACCAAGTTTTGCGGATCTGGAACTGGAAAACAACGTCGGGCGGTTTAAGACCATTCGTGCCTTGCGGGATGAATTGCGGAGTCTGGGGTATGCGCTGGATGTGCAGTGTGTCGGGATGGTCGAGCATCCGAACCTGGAACTGATTCAGGAATTGAAATCGCGTTGGGTGGGGTACATCACAGAACCGACCGGGCGGTTTGAGATGCTTGAAAACGATCCTTTTCGGGATATGGAAGACCGGCGAGTGGTGATCGGGTATATGAATAAACAACTGACCAACTGTGTGTGTGCGGACTTTCATCAGTTGAGTGAGTTAGCGATTGATCACCTGGCTGCATGCGGGGCGCGTCGGATACTGATGCTGACCGGGAGTACGGATCTTACCAGTCAGTATTTATTAAAAGTCGCGGGGGTGGAAAAAGCAATTTCCCGGTATCCCGGAGTGGAAGCCATTATTGAAGATGTGGGTGGAGGGTATCGTCCGCATGGGTATAGTGCCATCAGACGACTGATCGCGGAGGGCGTTGCATTTGACGCTCTGATTTGCGCCAGTTCGTATGTCGCGCAGGGAGCGTTGCGTGCGTTAATGGACCATCACATACGAGTACCGGAACAAGTTCAAGTCGTGGGATCCGGATATTCGCCTTATAGTATGCCGCGTTTGACAGCGGGATATCTGGACATTCAGGTATTGGGGCGAATGGCAGCGCAGATGTTGCATTTGATTTTAAAAAATGGAAAACCGATCCCGAACCAGATTTTTCCGGGAGTTTTAATTGAAGGGGAAACCACGTTGCCGAAACGAGGAACGGTACGGGGAGATGCCGGGAGAAGTTCTTCGGTGTCTTATGAAGAGGGATCAAGCGTTCCCTGCCCATCCGTACCGGGGTTGTATCCCTGATTTTTAAAGTGAACGCAGCTATTTAGAAATAATGATGATTTTCAAGAAAATAAAACAAATGTGGGTTGGACGAATATTGCTCCTTTCAGGATTATTATTTTGTTTTGGGGGAGATTTGGGAGCACAATCCACGGGGTTTTGGAAACCGGGGCCTGAGGTTCCTGCGGAGTTGACGGAAGAGCAGGTGTATCCTGCAGGGAGGAAATTTCCGATCGGAGGATTTTCGGGGGATGTGGATCGGGACATGGAGGCAGGATTTACGATCGTCGGACCGGTTTATTCCGGCAAAGAAGAACGATTGGCGGAAGCGATTGCGTACGACCAGCCCATCATTTACCCCATCGGGCTGGACATGAATTTTTTAAAACGAAATGACATGCCGGCCGTGCAGATGACACCCGAAGAAATCCGGGAAGCGGTCATGCAGCAGGTGAAAGAAGTGGCGGACCATGATCACATCGTGTGGTGGTATCTGGTTCCGGAAGAAATGCGGACCTGGAGAGCGAAAGAAATGGAATATCTGGATACCGCAGCAGCGGCAATTCGGGAAGCGGATCCGAAAAAACGTCCGATCTGGATGTATGACCCTAACCATCGTGGAGCAAGCTCGATGGCGCGGATTTTCCAGGTAACCGATATTGTTGGCAAGGGGGCATATACCAACTATGCCGGCAAACAGGACGAAAGAATCTGGATCAAATGGGGGATGGAGCAACAGGCCGAAGCGATTAAACAAGGAAAGAAGCCCGGCATATCCTTGCTGGTTCCTGAAATGTTTCGGAATGCGGAAGATTCAGACGCCATCCGTGGTTGGGTACGACACGATGTTTATCTGGGCCTCCTGGAAGGCGCGCAAGGGGTGATGATTTTTTCTTTTGGACGTCGAGCAAATTTTTCCCATTTCGGAACGTATTTTGATGCTTATGCGGAAGTCGCAAAAGAACTGACCGAGGGAGAAAAGTTAGGAGAAGTTTTTTTGTTTGGAGAGCGACGTAAGGAGATCGAAACCAAAGTCATCAAGGGTCCAAAGAAAGTGGAGATGCTGTTTGAAGCCAGCAAAGTGACCACTCCCATTAAATATTCCACCTTGCAGTCGTCGGATATCGCATTAGGGGAGAACCGTTATTTATTCCTGGTGAACTCTTCGAATGAAGAAATGGAAGTGGAAGTGACAGGAGTCCCGGACAACGCACGATGGGAAGTTTTGTTTGCAGAGGGAGCGCTCACAGGAGAAACCAATAAGGGGAAAATCATTCAGCTTGGACCATTGGAAGTGGCTGGGTATCGGTTTACTCCAACTCCATAAGCAAAACGTAACAAAATGTAACGGGACGTAATGGACTCAGAATTTATGAAAAGAAAATGGAAATCTTATGGAATGTTTGCTGCGCTGATATTCGCAAGTGTGGGTGGAAATGTAGCAGCAGAACCCTACACCGGATGGAAAAACGATTATGAAGGAACCGAGGAGGGGACCATTTTACTTTGGAAATTCGATGAAGGAGATCCAACAATTGATTCATCGGGCAATAAATATCAGGTCTCGCGCATTGTGATGCCGGCCGCGGAGGAGCCGGAAGGGAAATTTGGGGCAGCGGTACGTCTGGCAGGGCCCAGTAATCCAGATAAAAATGAAAATTATGTACAAGGAGTAAGCTCCAGTGCAGATGCTTTGCCGACAGAAGGTTTTTCTATTGAACTCTGGTTCAAGGCCGATGGATACAGTACCAATGACCACAGCGCAGGGGGGTATATTTTTGATAAAATGTATTCCGATAAGGAAGGGGTAGCTCTCTCCTATTCCAGACAGGAAAAAACCTTGTCGGCGCGTACAGGAAATGGAACAGAAATCCTGAGAGTCGTTTCTCAACCCGTAGAATTCCCGGAAAATCAATGGACGCATCTCGCGCTTACCTGGGATTCTCAGAGCGGTGTGTTTAGAATTTATCAGGATGGAAATGTGGTCGGCGAATCGGTGAATCCCGATTTCGGTTCTATCGCATCAGGCCGACGGGTTTATCGCCTCGGAAATCGTAGCGGATCTCTTTATAGCAGTATGTCCGGAGTTTATGACAATTTTAGAGTCAGTTCGATTGTTTATAACT
>CAKUMP010000099.1 GCA_934667795.1 uncultured Chthoniobacterales bacterium
TGTTTATTGAAGGTGCCAGCGACCGGGAAATTGTCGATATCGTCCAGGGACAGTTGCTTCCAAGCCTTTTAAAAAATCATGGCCAGGACATGATTGAAGAAATTTCTACCATCCGCATCCTTGCTCCGGTACGCATCCTCCGCAATTATATTCCTTTTCTGAATATGAAAAACGGAACAATGACAGAAGACTGGCCAGACGAAGCCATTTATGTCGGAAAATAAATCGCAACTGTCAACTACCCAAGTCCAGTTCCTGATAGGCTAGAATAAATTCCGATGCTGACCATGCCTGAAAAGCTTTCCCCATGGGGCGTCCGGTTTCTCCATGCGCCCATTCATTAAATTCCCATTCATGGTAAATCCCTTGCTGATTGAGTTGTGCCAGTTTTACCATTTGCTGCAATGCCAGTTTTCGATGGCCTAATTGATTAATAAAGCGAACCCATTGTCCTCCGATAAATGGCCAGATCCCTCCGTTATGATAATGAAAGGGCAGGTTGAGTAAATTAACCGTATAATACCCACGCCAGTCAGGATCTCCCGGGTTGACCGCAGGATATAAATTTCCTACCGGATAGGGATCATGTATCCCTACTCCCCATAAAAAACGAAAAGCAATTTCTGCCCGCTCGATATCCAGTACGTGGAATAATAGCGCCAAAACATTTCCATACACATCACAACGCCAGTTAAAATTAAAGGGTGTTACCTGCGCGAGCAAATAGGAAGTATCTCCCACCGAATATTGCATGTCCGCAAATGTTCGAATCACTTCCGGAGCGGCAACGGTGGTTGGCCAGAAACGCTGTAAAATCGCGGATTTGATCATACAGGCCCAACGCAGATAATCCCCCGCTCTTCGCATATCCCCCAGCAGTTCCAATAACCGCCCGAAACAAATGTTCGCCCGGTACCAGAGCACTTCATCAATTAAAACATTATAGCTTCGCCCAAATAAATCCGTCCAGTCTCCCGCTTCCGGAATCTCCAGAAGCGCATCATTGTTGCTGTCATGGGCACTCAACCAGTTCATCGCCTGCTGCAAGGTGCTGATATGTTTACGAAGAAACGAGATGTCTCCCGTTTTCCTGATAAAATCATGAAAGGCGATGATTACCCACAATCCACTGTCAATGGAACAAATCCCCCCGACCCCGGAATAATCCGGCTCGCCGGAGTCAATCCGTACATTCGCCGGCAATTGCCCCGTCGGACTCATATGCTCCAATAAAGTCTGCAGGGTATTATATTGGCAGGTTCGAATACTTTCATCTTCTAATCCAAGAGACCCAATGACCGCTATAGATCCATCTCTCGCCCAGACACTACGGTAATTCACATCTGTTCCGCGAATCGTATTATCCTTCAAAGAACAGGCAGAAAATCCAAGCGGTGTGATATTCCGTTTCAATGCTCCAACCGCTTTTTCATAAGCAACCGCCAGATAATCAATGTCCTCCGCTGTTAATCCCTCTAAATCCGGCTTCTTTCGATTTAACCCACCCGAGGCAAGAACAGAACGCACCGGCTTGTTTACATCCACAAACCCAGGCCAAAAATAGTCCAACCCTTGCAGTACCCCATCCGCACACACTCCATCCACTTGTACGACATTAAACCCAAGGGTTGCTTCGATCAGTTCCGGTTGCGCATTCGCTACCAATATCCCTCGAGCCCCACGCAATTCCATCATCGCGGCATCATTTCCACTGTCTCCGGCAACGACTAATTCCATGTCCCCCAATTCTAAAAATGAACAAAGCCAGTCCAGGGAGTTTCCTTTATTCGCAAATCGAGGTAAAAAATCCAGATCCCGCCCACTGGAGTACACCACATTTGCTGAAATACGTGCTGCTTTTAATGACGCATAAATTTTTTCTAAATCCTCGATGGTCGCTCCATGCAGATACCAACTGGATTTCAATTTGTTTTGAAAACGTTCCGGCTGTCGCTCAATTCCAGTAATCGAACGCGCAATTTCTTCTATCCTGGGCAAGTCCCAGCCTTCATAAAGCGTTTGGGTAAACTCTTTAATAACATGCCCCTCACGGACATCATAAATCAATGTCCCCACGCCACAAATCAAATAGTCCGGTTCCGGTAAAACGGATCTCTCTATGAGTTGTTGCGCATCTCGCAGCATCCTTCCCGTATTATAGATAAGCACCGGCCGCTCTTTTTCTTCCAGCCGACTCCAGGCATCCGCAAACCGATGTACCGCATCAATTTTTCCTAATAAGGTCCCGTCTAAGTCCGAAGCAAATACCCGTTTCATATATGACCAAACAATTGTCCGCTCAAATCACGATCATTAAAGGTTGGTACTTGCCGTCCTTCCACTGCCGCAAGTAGTTGTTGTGCAATTCCTGTCCATGTAAATAAACTCCGCGCCCGATGCGCTCCCCTTTCACTCAATTTCTGACGCAGTCGCGGATATTTTAATGCCTGTAAAATAGCGACTCCTAATTCATGACGATCCGTGGTGTCCGCGTAAATTGCTTCATGTCCAAAATCCACAGCAAGATACAGCCCCCCATGGACGGTCATGACAGTTGGTGTCCCACATGCCATCGCTTCTACCGCGGTCATCCCAAAGGGTTCATACCGACTCGATAATACAAACACATCCGCTGCCCGATAATAATCCGGCAAGTCCTCATCCGATATCGATCCCGAAAATATCACCCGATCCCGAATCCCGTGCTTGTCCACCAATGCCATGATTTCTTTCATCAAATCATCATCCGCAAAGTCTGATGACTCCGTCCCGACCGCAAGTCGCAACATGACATTCGGACAGCGTTCCGCGACAAATGCAAATGCATCCACTAATAAATCAAATCCCTTATTCCGGGCTAACCTTCCAATAGAGGATACTACCGGGCGATCATATTGAAACCGTTCTCTGATCGCTCGACGACTCGCTTCACTCACCGGGAAAAAACGGTTATCATCATATCCCGGTGGAATCATTTTCAATTTGTCCTTCGGAACTTCATACTCATTGACTAAAACCCGCACTTGAGAGGGGGAGGTCGCAACCACTAAATCTGCTTCCCGATAAATTAACATTTCTTCGCGAATACGTTTCCCGAACTGATATTTTTCCTCCAGTTCCGCTGTTCCCATATCCGTATTCGAATCCATTTGATGCTTTTTCCAGACGCCTAATGAATGCGGCGTGTGAATGTGCGGAACATCCAATACTTCACTCAACCTCCTCCCCGCTAATCCTGCATCCCAGTAATGCGAGTTGATAAATTCATATTCCAGCTTTTCACGCTTGATTATCCGATGCGCATTTTCAATCCATTGATGAATATACCGATGCATCAATTCTTTCGGAATAAACGCATCTCCTCCACACGGAACCCTGCGAATCGTAACAAAGTCCGCAACCGTTTCCTGACTTTCCTGCCCTTCAAATTGTCTGGTCCAGATATCAACCCGATACCCTAACTGCGCCAGCTTTTTAGATAATTCCAATACAAAAACGACCTGCCCGCCGGTATCCGGGGCACCTAGCGGCGGTTCCGCCGAAACATACCCATGTGTCGAAATCATGGCGATTCGATCTCTTCTCTTGCGTCTCTTTTTTTGAATTCCCTGCAACATCTTCTCTCCATATTTCACCTCTTACCACCCATTCCCCATTCCCTGAATCCCGTACTTCCCTCTTCAATACCTCAACTCCTCAATAGTTTACTCTACCATATTTCCACATTAAAACAAAGACGAATATCCTTTTTTTAAATAAAAAGAGTGAATTGTTTTAAACCCGCTCAATCACTTCTAACAATGCAGATTTAGAAACTGGCTTGGATAAAAACCCATTCATGCCTGCCTGCTCACATTCCTGCCGTGTTCCTTCATCCACATTGGCAGTTAAAGCAATTACCAAATGATACCGGTTTTTTGTCTGCAATTGCTTTTCTTGCTCTCTCAACAGCCGTACCGTTTCTACCCCGCTCAGCTCCGGCATTAAAATATCCATAAGAATCAAATCAAAATATTGCTCGCCACATATCTTCAATGCACCTTTTCCCGAAGTCACCATCTGCAGATCATGCCCTTCTCCTAGCAGTAACAACGAGGTGACTTTTAAATTCACGGCACTGTCATCCACTAACAAAATACGTAAGACACGATTCGATGCAACCTTGTCTTTCTCCACGATGCGTGGGGTCATCCCGGTTCTGGAAATCAAATGTGCTTCTGTTGTCCTCAAGGAAATAAAAAATTTAAACAGCGACCCTTTAGGAGATGTTTCCGCCAGCCAGACATGCCCGTTCATCAGTTTTGCAATTTTACGAACGATGGACAATCCAAGTCCCGCCCCCCCATACTGCCGGGCAATGCTTGGATCCGATTGCCGAAAGGCTTCAAAAATATGATCCTCTTCTCCCGCCGGTACCCCCATTCCCGTATCCTTTACAGAAAATTCTAACCCTTCCGCTAAATCAAGATACGCAACTTTTACTTTTACCACAATCTCTCCCGCTTTGGTAAATTTCACGGCATTCGAAACCAGGTTTATCAATATCTGCTGAATCCGGAACTCATCTCCTACATAAATTTTCTTTACCTCCGGATGTATTTCACTCCGTAAAACAATCCCCTTGGCTTTCGCAGGATTCTGAAACATCCCGATGGTGCTCAACACCAGATCCGCAACCAAAAATTGTTTCATGTCCAGTTGCAGACTCCCGCTCTCTACGCGTGAATGATCCAGTATCTCATTTAATGTCCTTTCCAGGAACTCCCCACTGCGCTCCATGGTGTTAATATATTCCTGTTGCCGCTCGGTTAATGATTCTTCACGCAACATCGGAATAAATCCCAGAATCCCATTCAATGGTGTTCGGATTTCATGACTTAATACCGCTACAAATTCTCCTTTCGCCCGGCTGTCAGATTCCGCAGATTCTTTTGCTACTCTCAATGCGCGCGCCATTTTCCTCTCCGCAGTAATGTCCCGCGCCCCTCCTGCAAGCCGTATCGCTTTTCCTTCTCCATCCCGCACACAAATGACAGACACCTCTACCGACCGCTGCTTCTCTTTTCCTTCCTCTTCTTTCAGATCACATTGAAACTTGATGGGGGTAAAACTGATTTTACTTGCTTCCAGGTTTTTCCGGAATAACAATCGACAATCTTCCTGAATCAATTTTCCCCAGGAATCCAGATTCAATTCAAACGTTTCTCCTTCCGGCGCAAAAATCCCCCACATCCCCTGATCCCAATACAAACAGTCTTTCACCAGATCATATTCCCAAATCCCTCCCCCATTCGCAAGATGCACCCATTTCAGACGCTCAAATTCCTGTACTTCATCAGCATCCATACCCATTCCTCATGACAACTTTCTCCCACATCGCACCAGAACCAGCAAAAAAAGAAGATGCCTCCCCAATATCATCCCCCTTTCGTTCCAACCCCTCCCCACTCGCGGCATTCTGGTTCGAATCATACATATTACCTCGCGACCTTAACGAAAATTTATTTTTTATGCAATTGTATATATAAAGCTCGAGAAATTAAAAAAGCACTGCTGTCCAAAATAAAATCAAATTGGAAAAGATGTGTTAAATTGACGGGTATTTAAGGGCTTTTTAGAGCAGATCCCATTATCATACCCCCCTTAGTTCAAAAAAGAAAGATATCCGCAAATTAACAGATTTTAAAGAATTTTGGACAAGCGTGCCAAAAAATCACAAAAAAAATTAAGCTGTTGACCTGGACGCCATGCCAGCCTCTTCCTCCCAAAAAGTTTACCCATGCTCTAATTACATTAGAGAGACTAAGAGTGTGGCGAAATGAATCAGAAATTCATCTTCAGTATGCTTTGCGACATACTTTCAACAGCTTCAAGAAAAACGTAGAGAAATATTTTTGAAAGTTAACCTAATGCATACCACTTTTCAATAGAAGCGTCCCAACGTATCCTGGTATTTTTTAGCTTGTTAAGTTTTTTTACCTATATACAATATAAGTCTCATGCCCCCCTCTAAAAAATCCAAAGATGCTTCCAGAATGAGTCGTAAAACTTCTCTTTCAAGAAAAGTAAGAAGCAAAAATCATCAGCATGAATCGATAGATTCTTCACTTGACTCCATCGTTCAATCCGCATTTTCTATATCCCCCCAGATTGAATCCACCCCTATTGATGAAAAAAGCATCTCTTCAGTTTCTCCAGAATCAATTGATCAGTCATCGCAGTCTTTACAAGAAAATGTTTCTTCCGTTCCTAGCAATCCTGACCTCAGTGTGATTCCCGCCCGGATGCTCAATGAGTTTGTTTATTGTGCCAGGCTTTTTTATTATGAATTTGTAGAAGGAGTTTTTCTTCAGAATGCGGATACTCTCAGTGGAAAAAATCTACATAGTCGCGTGGATAATGGCTCCGGAGCAATGCCCCCTCCACGAACAAAAACTTCCGATACTTCTTCCCTTTCTGGCGAATCTTCCTCCTCTCTTTCAGAAGAAAATCAAGATGTAATTCATTCACGTTCAGTCCATCTGAGCTCAGAACGGTTAGGAGTAACCGCTAAAATGGATCTCGTTGAAGTCCATACGACAGAAAACCACCCTTTAGGAGAACTTTTTGCTCAAAAAAAAGTTTGTCCGGTCGATTATAAAATTGGGGCACCTCGCGAAGGAGAAAACGAAAAAGAACTTTGGGATACCGATAAAATGCAACTCGGACTACAGTGTCTGATCCTGCGCGATAATGGATATCTTTGTAATGAAGGCGTTATTTATTATCGAAAAACAAAACAACGTGTACGTCTCGAAATAACTCCTGAACTCGAAATATGGATTCAGGAAAATATACATCAGGCACGCAAAATCGCCCATGGCCCCATCCCTCCTCCCCTCTCCAGTTCTCCAAAATGTGTTCGATGCTCACTCGCTCCTGTTTGTCTGCCTGATGAAACCCATATGCTGACGGAAGTGTCCACGCATTCATCTCCACAACCCCCTCGGCGTCTGATCGCTGCACGTGACGATCGACGCGCGCTCTATCTCAATACGCCTGGATTACATGTAGGAAAAAGCCACGAGATTTTACAGGTTCGCGATAAAAAAACACTTCTTCAGGAAGCCAGAATAAACGATGTGAACCATATTGCTTTATTCGGAAATATCCAGATTTCTACTCAGGCAATTCAAACTCTTTGTCAGGCAGATATCCCCGTTTCTTACTTTTCAATGGGAAACTGGTTTTACGGAATTACGCGAGGACATTCTTTAAAAAATGTGTTTCTCAGAATCGAACAGTTTCGCCAGGCGGCTCTCCCAGAGTTTTCTCTCCAACTCGCGCGCTTGTTAATTCATGGAAAAATTCGAAACCATCGGACCCTCCTCATGCGCAACCATATCGAACCGCCTGCTCCCACTCTCTTACGAATGAAAGAGGCAGCCAATAATTGTCTGGAAGCAACATCTCTTGAATCTCTCCTCGGAATAGAAGGCGCTGCGGCATCACTTTATTTCCAGAGTTTCTCAGGAATGATCAAATATGAAAATAATACGCCCCTTGACGATACACTTCATCATAACAATGAAGTTTTTCGTTTCGATTTTAATACCCGTAATCGACGTCCTCCCACGGATCCAGTGAATGCTTTGCTGTCACTTGCTTACAGTTTATTAGCAAAAGACTGCACCATCGCAGCATATGCTGTCGGCTTGGATCCCTATATCGGCTTTTATCATCAACCCCGCTTCGGACGCCCCGCTCTGGCCCTAGATATCATGGAAGAATTCCGTCCGCTCATCGCCGAATCCGCAGTTTTAACCGCAATCAATAATCGTATGATCACTCCCGATGATTTTATTAAAGCCGGAAATGCGGTTAATCTTTCTCCAGCAGGAAGAAAACAATTTTTCACTGCTTATGTAAAACGTATG
>CAKUMP010000100.1 GCA_934667795.1 uncultured Chthoniobacterales bacterium
ATTGAGGCACTGGAGTTTCAGGCAAAACTTTTCTGGCTCGATAACACGCCCCTTCAAGTCAATCAACTTTACACCCTTCGCCTTTGTACCCAGACTGTCGATGCGCGGGTCACGAAAATCCATAAAGTGTTCGATTCTGCCACCATGGAAATTTCCGAAACCGAACAAACCACACTCGATCGCTACGAAGTGGGTGAGGTGACGATTCGGGCGCGACGTCCAATTGCTTTTGACAATGCCGATGTCATCAACGAGACCAGCCGTTTTGTTCTGATGCAGGATCGAAGAATCGGTGGGGGGGGAGTCATTTTCGATCAGGAATATCAGGATGAATCCCGGAGTGAAGTCAAGAGCGACAATATTACCTGGGTGAAAGGCGACGTCACACGTGAAGTTCGCACCCGTCATTATGGGCATCAAGGAGCGGTAGTCTGGTTGACCGGACTTTCCGGTTCCGGAAAATCCACGATTGCGATGACGCTTGAGCGCAGTCTGTTCCTGCGTGGAATTGGGGCCTACGTTCTGGATGGGGATAACCTCCGTCATGGGCTTTGTTCCAATCTGGGATTCAGCGCGGAAGACCGCACTGAAAATATCCGTCGTGCGGGCGAAACCGCAGCATTAATGGCAGACGCCGGGCTGGTTGTCATCAGCGCGCTGATTTCTCCTTTTGAAGCAGATCGCCATCGTGTTCGGACCACCTGTAGTGCTGCGGGGATTCCGTTTATCGAAGTGTTTGTCAATGCGCCACTGGAAGTTTGTGAAACCCGTGATCCCAAAGAGCTCTATAAACGTGCTCGTGCAGGAGAAATCACCGGATTTACCGGAATTGATTCTCCTTACGAAGCGCCTGAAAAACCCGAAATCGAAATCCAGACCGATAAAGTATCGATCGAAGAATCACTTCGTATTCTTATGGAAGACATCCTGAAGAAAACCGCTCCAGGCTCCTCACAAAACACCATCCCACCCGGCGATGGAATTTAGGATTCTTCTCTTCCCTTAATCAAACAGCCTGCTGAAAAAAGAGTTTACCACACGCATTTTTCGCAGGCTGTTTCCTTTATCTGGACATAGGACGTATTTTGACACCCCCGCCTATCATTCTTATTGTTTTTCTGTATAGAGCTTCTTATATTCTAAAGGATGCAAGTTCCTATCCCTGATCCCATTTCGCAAATCCCATCATTATCTGAGATGCCTCTGGAGCAAATCCGTTTCAGCCGGGAAATTCCACTTGCAGATAAATTAGCGGAAGAACTTTTTTCTCAAACACAAAATTTACCGGAGCTTGCAGAAGCAGATCGTGTTCGCAGAAGCCTGTTGACTTCTCATGTGCGATTGACAGAGAACATGGCACCTGAAGTGTTTGCTTATGCTAAACGCGCAGCAACTGCCTTGAGGTTGCAAAGTCCAATAGAAATATATCAGGGAGCAGGAGATGAAAACGCAGCGAACTGGACCTGTGCAGGAGTTGCGTTTATCAGTTTACAGGGAAAAATGATTTCCCTGTTGGATGAAGACAGTTTTGTTGCTTTATTCGGGCACGAATTTGGCCATCATCTTGCGCATACGGATAGTTTTTCTGGGACCACTCGTCAGCATGCGTTCCATGTAGCAACGAGAGCGGCTTACGATAATGGGTTACCCATGCGCATTCGCATTATGGCTTCACGCCTTGCAATGGCGAAGGAATTCACGGCAGATCGTTTTTCCGCACTGGCAGCAGGTTCTCTGGATGCAACACTGCGTCTTTTAATGACCATTGTCACCGGTTTACCGTCAGAACGTCTCAAAGCAGACGGACAATCGTATCTGGAACAAGCGCGTGCGCTATTTGGAACATCCAGTGAAATAGAAACACCCAAAGTAGGCACTCACCCGGAACATCTTTTACGTGCCTATGCCATATTTCTTTTTTCTGAAAGTGATGTTTTCAAACAACTGACTGGTAATGGTCCAGGGACACGCTCATTGGATACGATTGATGCAGAACTGGAAAACATCCTAACTGGATCGGACGAACATATTTTCGAAGTGGAACAAGATCATGTGTTACCACTGGAAGTACAGGAATTTGCATTATGTGCCGCAGTGCTTCTTGCCCATGCGGATGATGAAGTAAATGAAAGTGAACTCACGGTTCTGGAAGAAACATTTTCCACCATCCTGCCTGACTGGAAAGAACTTCTGGATCATGAAAAAGCATTAATACGCTATGGGGAATTACTTCCATTAATGGTGACTGGCGGAGAAGCTGTTGCCAGCAGTGTATTCAGTGTATTAATTCATGTAATGCTAGCGGATAAAGAAGTTCACATTCAGGAACTTGAAGCCATATCTGCAGTCGGACGCAGTCTGCTTCAAGAAGATTTTTTCCAGTATTTATTATCAGCTCTCGCAAGACAGCTTCATATAGAACAACCCATACAGCCAAACAGACGTCCCCTCCCTGCATTACCTCCAGGAGAACATGAAACATTCGCCGCATTAAATGCACTTTTTAGCGGCATGTCCCGCCGAGGAGGTGGTTCCGTCGCATTAGCCCGCCTTTTACGCATTCTCGGACAACACACATGGGATCATACCGTTCTGGAAACCATTGAGAATGTTGCGAAATCACACCATTTAAACCTGGCATCAAAACCAGTGGCAGATGAAGCCGGAACCATACAATTAAATCAGATCTTACTCTTTCGCTTATCCGATGCAGAACTCGCCCATCGCGAATCCATCGCTTCCATGGCAGAAAAGGACTCCCTGGCTACTGCACAGACCCGGGACGCTTTATTAGTCGCTTTAAGGTTACTGCGAGAACGTCTTGTAAGCGGAGATGGACGTAGTCCAAGCATACGGCTTTATCAAACACGGTCGGGACGTCATTTTGATCTCGCCCACTTGAATAAAGTCATTACCGGACGAGCGGATCGAATTGTAGAACAATTATACGACGCGAATACGATTTCCTTGCTTAGCGGGAGTGAGGCAGGATCAGGAAAAACAGCGGCAGATCTTGCGCGTTCAATTCGTATTCTGGATCGAGAGTTCAAGGCCAGAGTAGAAGAAACAGGCGCAACCGATTTGTATGTGGGCTATCCTTTTTTAACTGGAATCGTGAACGGCTTTTTTGTTCGAGCGCCTTTAATACTTCATCCGTTTTCTCTATCTGGAGACACGCGCGGAGGAAGCACTTATGTTTTAAAGCGAAGAGATGATGACCCTTCCGTGGTAAACCAGGCGTTAATTCGTCTCCTTTTTGCTAAAAAAGGATACCCTTTCACCGAGACATTAGCCAATGACCTGGATAATAAAGCCGCGGAGGGTGGCTCCGCAGTACCGGATTCATTACGCGAAATCGGATTAGTGACGCATCCTCTTACTGGTAGTATTCGTTCTTTTGAAGAAATAAGTTCTGCAACGGCCCTTTTATTACCTGAAGGGCTTTCCATATCTGAAAATGCAGTCATTGGATTTTTTCCTCAATCCAATTCTGATTTGCTTCATGATTATGATGAACTGCTGGCGCGTCTGAATCACACGGATCCTGCTATCCTTCAAGAGACGCTTAATGCCGCTTGCGACATATTACCTCCAGCCTATCGTCCGACGTTTTCCTTTCCAGAGCTTTCGAAGACACAAGATCAGCCCATCATTTATGCGGATCCCAGTCAACGAAATGCAGTAGTGCAAGCGCGATCCAATCGCCTTTTAGTCATGGATGGTCCTCCCGGGACAGGCAAAAGTCAAACGATTGTAAACCTGGTAGCCGACACTCTTGCCCGTGGCGGAAAAGTTGCCGTCGTTTGTGAAAAACGAGTAGCTCTTGATGTTGTGAAACAACGTCTCGATAGTGCAGGAATCGGCCATCTGGCTGCGTTGGTTCATGATACACAGGAAGATCGTAAATCCCTTTATAAACAAATTGCAGATCGTCTGGAACACCCGGAAAGAAGAACCTATGATCTTTCCAACCTGGAAACACGACAAAACGAAATCACCCAGTTAGAATGTCAACTGAAAGAAAGAAGTCAATGGCTGGCTCTTGCAACACCTGCAGGTTTAAGTGTGGGGCAACTTCATACCATGGCAGCCGGATTAACCATTCCCCCAGTCATAGTTTCAGGATTAGAAAACCTGGATACCCGCGCCTTAAAGTCGTTGAAAAACCTGGTAAAAGAAGTTCACCCTTTCATACATTTATTAACAAAAGATTCCCCTTTTCGATCTTCGGAAGAAATTGCGCCAAGAGCATCCCTGGCGCATTTTAACACTGAAAAGCTTCATCAACTTTCTCAACAGCTACAATCCGTCTGTGATGCGTTGGAGCAATACGCACAGCTTTATGCGGAAACACCTGCAGATCCCTCGGATTTAGAAGCCGTCAGTTCCATTTTAAAAACAATAGAAACACAATCCGAAATTTTCACCAACGCACTTTCGAGTGAGCTACCCGAAAAAATGCTTATGGCGTTAGAGGAGCACCCTTCTCTTTCCGAAGAAATGGAGTCCTGGTGGGATCAAATGGAATCCAATCGCTCGTTCGCCGAAACAGAAAAAGAACGTCCACAAACAGAAGTTTCACCAGAATTAACCGCAGCAATCTCTGCAGCACGCGCACAGGTTTTCTCGTTCCTTCGTTTTTTAAAACCCTCATGGTATAAAGCGTCAGCGATTATTCGTCATTATTTATTAAAGGAATGTCCAGATCAGGCAGGCATGAAAATCAATCCGGAATTGCTTTCCAAAATCGATAATCGTGCCAAAGCGGCTGTCGCCTGGAATGCGGCAGCCACATTGTATCGTACTTTTCACATGTCTTCGTCACTCCCCAGACAGGCAACGGAACTTTACACACAAATTCCCGCCATATTTACTCTCTGGCGAGCTTGTCGTTCTTTGATACAGGAAAAAAACGTTTTACAATCATTAGCCTTATGGCCACTAGAAGCATCCTCTTCTCCACACAACTGGAAGAACTGGATCCAACATTGTCAGAAATTTCTTCACTTATTAAAGGCACAACAAATATATTATGAGGCAACTCAACAAGTATCCCCCTTGTTTCCCCAAATACCCTACCTGCAACAAGATGCCCTTGTTCTCTTGTGTGAAGCATTTAGCCGTGATTCAAAAAAACTGGTGACCCTGGACAGCATTCTTGAAAAAGCAAAAGACATTCTGCCGGATTTTCAATCCCTGGCAGAATATTTAAGTGACACCCAACCGACAGCGACCGCCTCTCAATGGATCGATTCGGTCATGCATGGATGGGCAAAGTCGCATCTGGCCGCAATTGAACAAAGTGCTCCTGGCATTCAAAGTCTCACACAACCACCACCCCTTGGAAGTGCGGAAAATGCTTCCGCAAAACTTCTCGAGTTGCATAAGGCCATCGCCAATGAAGAAGCATTACGTTTAGCCGCTTTAAATGATAACAAGGGATTAATGGCAGTTCGTCCAGCGGCACCTCGCGTACGTCGTTCGGAAGAACAAAGCATTCGGGAAAACTTGATTCGGGAATGCCGTAAACAACGCAATGTGATGCCCATGCGAACCTTAGTCAGAAAACACGCAACTTCTGGCTTGCTGGATGTCATCCCGATCTGGCTAATGTCTCCGGAAACTACGGCCATTTTATTTCCTCGGGAACCAGTATTCGATTTACTGATTATTGACGAAGCCTCTCAGTGTACGGTTGAAAATGGCTTGCCTGTCTTGACGCGGGCACATCGGGCAGTGATTGCCGGAGATGACAAACAAATGCCTCCTAGTTCATTTTTCAAATCAGCTACAAGTTTGGACAGCATTGGTACAGAGGAAGAAAATGAAGAAACGCCCAGTGATTCTTTCGAAGCAGAATCATTACTGGTATTGGCGAGACAAGGCTCACGGACAACGTCTTTACGCTGGCATTACCGTTCTTTGTTTGAAGAACTTATCTCTTTTTCAAACCACTCGATGTATGGAGGTTCTCTGTTAACAATCCCGGCAGTAAGCAGTCGATCCTCACGTCCTGCTTTACAATGGGTGCGTTTACAAAACGGTACATGGGAAAATGGTGCCAATCTTCCAGAAGCCCGTCGTGTGGTGGATTTAATTACTGAACTTCTCGCAACCCCGGAATCTCCCAGTATTGGGGTGGTCACGTTTAATCTGACACAACGTCGAGCCATCATGGATGAAATCGATGCCCGATACGAAAAGGATGCATTGTTCGCACAACTATACGATACTGCAGCCAATGCAGAATCTCTCGACAAACGGCCATTTGTTAAAAATCTCGAATCCGTGCAAGGTGATGAACGTGATGTGATCATTTTTTCACTTGGATATGCCGCTATCTCACGCACGCGTCGTGATGGTTCTGAAGAGACGTATGTTCCCGCTCGTTTTGGTCCACTTGGGCAAAAAGGAGGAGAGCGCCGTCTGAATGTCGCCGTCTCTCGCGCAAAAAAGAAAATCATCGTGGTGAGTTCTTTTGATCCTTCCATGCTACGTGTAGCCCGGGCAAAAAATGATGGTCCACGCTTATTTAAAGCTTTCGTGGAATTCGCCTGCCATCTCGGAGAGGGACGAAGAAATCAAGCAGACAACATACTTTCATTAGTCAATGATACTCAACAAAACTTTAAAAATCTGTCGAGATATTCTCATGAAACAGATGCTCTTTATTTTCCCTTGGCACACCAGATCACGCTCGAACTGGAAGCTGCTGGAATGAAAGTGGAAACCTTAATTGGTTCTTCCGAATTTCGCTTACCTGTTGCTGTGGTTCACCCCCAAAATCCTCATCAATACGCTATCGCCATTCTTTGCGATGAAGGCAGCGCCCCATCCAATATATACGAAGACTATGTCCATATCCCCAATATTTTGCATTTCCGTCAATGGAAGCACCTTCGCGTAAACGCGCATGACTGGCATCGCAATAAACAGGAAATTATTTCCAAAATCAAAATGATGTCACAGGAATAAAATACGTAGAAATAGTGCAACGACACGTTGGCCGACGAGGACGTCGGCGCTCCCAGGGACCGGTGCTTCCGGATTATTCCTGGTTTTCTTTTGAGGCGGCGCAGAGGCAGCCGCCGAAGATGACCATGCTTCCGCATAAATGAATCCAGAGGAGGAGAATCACCAGCATTCCCAACGCACCATAAATGGCACTGACTTTCCAGATATTGGTCGTGTAATAAATCAGACCTGATTGCAAAAGTTTTAATCCCAGAGTCACCAGCAACACCGGTTTCCAGATGACTGAAAGAGGCGGGCGATGCCTCGGCGAAACATAATACAAAACGGTCAGACCAAAAATCAGGGCAATGGACGGCACCAGGTACCTTCCCAGATCAATCACGAAAGGCAATAATCCAAAATTTCCGGGGGCAATTTTTTCAATAGCCGATAACACCGCAGGAGCAATCACCCCCAATAACAACCCGATGCATAATGCGATCAGCAAAAGGAAATTTTTCATGGGAACTTTCCACCATACCAGTTCTTCCGAATGCCACGCCCGGTTCACTCCATGCACCAGCGCTTGAAAAAATTTCCCTGCCGACCAGAAAAGCCCAATAATCGCAAGCCAGCTTAAAGAAACTCTACTTTCAAATAGCCCCAGTAAAATTTCATTCAGTTCCATCTGGTTTTCTTCCTGCAGCGGTACATACGAATCCAGATATTTCACTACGATATCAGATACTTGTGTTGGATCCACAAACTGGCTTCCAATCGAAATCACCAGCAACAATAACGGACACAAAGAAAAAACCGCATAAAACGAGAATGCAGCAGCGCGTTGATCACCCCCAATTTCCAGAAATATCTGCACCGCACGCTTTCCCGTCACCCACCACCTTTTCAGCAAGGTGCGAATCTCCTTTTCTGTAAAATACAATCGCAAAAGATTTACT
>CAKUMP010000101.1 GCA_934667795.1 uncultured Chthoniobacterales bacterium
CGGTATGATGATCTCTCCTACGAAGAAATTGCCGAAGTGCTGGAAACAACCGTTTCTGCTGTCAAAAGCCTCCTTTTCAGAGCCAGAACCGAATTGCGCCAAAGCCTCGCTGAATATTTGACAGTTGACAGTTGACAGTTGACAAGGGACAGTTGACTCCTCATGAGTACAGAAGAAATGATTATGGTGGTCAAACGCGAAACCTTTGACCAGTTGGGCGATTTTCAAGGGTTTCACTTTGATGTGGAGCACTACATGCCTACTTTACTTCAGCCGGGAAACAACTATTTTATTCCCCGTACGCCTGCGGAGAACGACCCTTCCCATAAGCAGATTATCCCGTACCTGATCCTGTCTCAAAACAATCGTTTTCTCCATTATACCCGTGGGAAAAAAGGCGGTGAAAAACGCCTGGCCTCCAAAGGTTCTATCGGGATTGGCGGACACGTCAATGATATCGACCATGCCGCTGCCGGGCTGGATTCACATGCATATCATCAAGCGATCATTCGCGAATTAGAGGAAGAAATTTCTCATCCTCCCATTTTGAGTCAACAAATTATCGGACTGCTGAATGATGACAGCAACGAGGTCGGGCAAGTCCATCTTGGGATTGTCCATTTGATCACACTTTCGCCGGAAGGGGTTGTCGAAAGCCGTGAGGATTCCATCCAGGACCCAACGTTTCTTTCTTTGGAAGAACTTCTTGCACGACGTGAACAACTGGAGACCTGGTCCCAGATTTGTGTCGATGCCCTGCCGGCTGTTGGAAAGCGGTGACGTGTCAAAGATTTTTCCCACCACACGGGAAGAATTTGGAGTGCGGGGCTCTGCACCGCTTTGGTTCGAACGATGTGTGAGTTTCGCCATGCGAAGGTTGTTCGTACATCCCATTCGCGATGATCCCCCAGCAAAAGGTCTGCCGACGGGGACGTCGGCGCTCCCAGCAAAAAAAAACCGGGCGACATGTCGCCCGGTTAAAAGCGGTGACGTGTCACCGCACTCCTGAATTACCCTTGGCCGCGGCGTTTGATGTCTGCAAATTTTGCAGCCACACGAGCGGTCATTTTTTCTGCGATCGTGGAGTTTGGAATACGGTTCCAGACTTCTCCTAGGAAGCCCAATACCACTAACTGACGTGCGCTCGCACGATCAATTCCACGCGCCAGGAAATAAAACAGTTCGTCCTCATCTACGGGAGATGCCGTACTTCCATGACTGCATTTCACATCATCTGCCAGAATTTCCAGCCCAGGCATGGAGTCTGATTCTGCATCATCGCTCAAAATCAAACTGCGATTGGTCTGGTAAGCATCCGTTTGATGGGCGCCTTCTTCCACCCGGATCAGGCCTGAAAAAACGGCTCGGGATCGATCCGTAAGGGCATTTTTATACAGCAGATCACTGTACGTGTTTCTTGCTCCATGATCCTGATACGTCCGCAAATCAAATATCTGGGAACTGTCTGCCAGGGTCGCAGCCAGCATATCAGAACGAGAATTTTCTCCCGCCATACGACTGCGACTTTCCACCCGGGAATATTCTCCTCCAAGATTCAGGTTCAGACTGGCCACATGTCCTTCTTTTTCCACAATCGAGGAATTCATTTGAACCGCGGCCACTTTCGTCCCCCAATCCTGGTCACACAAATAAATGACTTCGGCTCCCTCACCCACATACAAGTCATTTACTCCACAGGCAAAACCTTTCGCTTCTGCATCCACGCTTCGGAAATGATCCACCAGGGTGACCTTGCTCCCCTTACCCGCAATAATCAGGGTATGGGGAAACACCACCGCATTTTCTCCGGAAAGCCAGTAAAACACTTCAAATGGCACTTCGCATTCCACTCCCTCAGGCACATACAGAAAACTTCCTGTCCCGACATGCGCCTGGTGCAGTGCTGCAAATTTATCACTGCCTAAATGTGCTCCCTGCACCATGAAATGCTGACGAAACAACGCTTCATGTTCGACGATTGCTTTTTCGAGAGTTGTAAAAACAACGCCTTTTGCTGCGAGTTCTTCACTCAACTCCTGAACTTCCACCTCTACTCCGTTAGCAAAGACCAATGCGCCTCCGGTTTCCAACTGGCGCTTCGAGCCTTCCTTGATGGCCTCCAGTGCTTCCGACGTCACCGCCACTCCCAGCATGGCCTCTTCCAGATTAAATGCTTTTAAATTGGAAAACCTCCATTGCTCGTCTTTTCTTCCCGGCATGGGCAATTTTTCAAAGGTATTCCACCCTTCCTGACGAAACGCTTTTAACCACTCGGGTTGCTCTTGTCTGGAAAAGTCCGGAACCAATAAAAGGGACTGATTGTCTAAAGTCATACTTTCCATTTCTTCTTTTTCCTCACCTGTTCTTCGTATTTTTCAATTCGCTGCGACCAGGCGTCAGCCAACCGATCCTTCCATTTCCAGATCAATAAGGCGTTTCAATTCCACGCTGTATTCCATCGGAAACTGACTCACCAGATCGTTCACAAATCCGTTCACACTCAGGCTCATCGCTTGAGCTTCACTTAATCCACGCTGCTGCATGTAAAAGATTTGTTCTGCACTGACCTGACTCACGCTCGCCTCGTGCTGGCAAGCATGTTTCGCCCCTCGTACGGTGATCGCCGGGTAAGTGTCCGTCCGGGAATTTTTATTGATCAGAAGCGCGTCACATTCTGTGTTGTTTTTACAACCTTTCAAATGTTTCGGGATATGGACCAGCCCACGATAGGTGGAACGTCCTTTTCCAAGACTGATACTCTTGGACACCACATTCGAGGTTGTTTCATCCGCCGCATGGATCATTTTCGCACCTGTATCCTGATGCTGTCCATCTCCTGCCAGCGCAATACTGATGACTTCTCCACGCGCTTTTCGTCCCTTCATCACCACGCCCGGGTACTTCATCGTCAAACGGGAACCGATATTACAATCGATCCATTTCACTTCTGCTTCCTCGTGTGCAATTGCACGCTTGGTGACCAGGTTAAAGACGTTTGGCGACCAGTTTTGTACCGTCACATACTGGATTTTTGCCCCCTTCAGTGCAACCAGTTCCACCACAGCAGAGTGCAGAGTGGCTGTTTCAAACTTCGGTGCCGTACAACCTTCCATGTACATCACTTCCGATCCTTCATCCGCAATAATCAGGGTACGCTCAAACTGTCCAAAGTTTTCTGCGTTAATTCGGAAATACGCCTGTAACGGGTGCTGTACTTTCACGCCGGGTGGGACATAAATGAAACTTCCACCACTGAAGACCGCACTGTTCAAAGCACTGAACTTATTGTCTCCTGTCGGAATCACTTTTCCAAACCATTTACGGAAAATTTCCGGATGCTCTTTCAAGGCATCTGTACTTCCCATAAAAATCACGCCCTGGCTGGAAACCGCTTTCTTGATATTGGAATAAACCGCTTCACTATCAAACTGTGCTTCCACCCCTGCCAGAAACTTCCGCTCCTGCTCCGGAATCCCCAAACGCTCAAACGTTTTCTTCACATCTTCAGGAACATCATCCCAGTCCCGTGAAGGACGCTCCCCAGAGGCCAGGTAATAACGAATTTTCTCGAAGTTGATCGCATCCAGATCCCCACTCGCCCAGTGCGTCGGCATCGGCTTTTCCTGAAATGTCTTTAAAGCCCGCAAGCGAAAATCCAGAATCCATTCCGGCTCATCCTTTACTCCCGAAATATATTTAACCGTATCTTCCGTTAATCCATACCCCGCATCCCGTTTATGATTCTCAGGATAAGAAAAATATCCGAGACTGCGATCAATATCCACTACTGCATTATCTGTATTACTCATTGCTTCTTTCCGTAATTGCTGACCTGAAATGCGGTCAGGCATTCACTAATGTTTCTTCACGAATCCAGTCATACCCCTTTTCCTCCAATGCCAGCGCCAGTTCTTTTGTCCCGCTCCGTACAATCCGTCCGTCAATCATCACATGCACATGATCCGGAACAATATAATCCAGTAACCGCTGGTAGTGCGTAATCATCAATACCCCCATCGCCGGTCCACGCAGACGGTTCACCCCTTCCGAAACAATCTTCAATGCGTCAATGTCCAGACCACTGTCGGTCTCATCCAATACTGCATAAGTCGGACGCAACATCGACATCTGCAAAATTTCACAACGTTTTTTCTCCCCACCCGAAAATGCTTCGTTCACCGAACGCGAAGTAAATTCTTTCGGAATCTGCAAGGCTGCCATTTCCGCATATAATCTTTCATAAAATTCCAGCGCATCCAGTTCTTCCCCTTCATCCATCCGCGCTTGTAAGGCAGCTCTCAGAAAATTCGCAATCGATACCCCGGGAATCTCACTCGGATACTGAAACGCTAAAAATATCCCCGCTCGCGAACGCTCATCCGGCTCCATCTCCAATACATTCTGCCCGTCCATCAATATCTCCCCACTCACCACTTCATAATCCGGATGCCCTGCTATCACTTTCGCTAAAGTACTTTTCCCAGACCCGTTCGGCCCCATGATCGCGTGCACTTCTCCTCGCGGTATCTCCAAATTTACCCCTTTAACAATCTCCACGTCTCCCGCTTTAACACGCAAATCCTTAATACTCAATGTGTTCATATATTTTTTCTTTAATTTTATTCCGGTTATTCCTGACTCCTCCTCCCACGACTTCCAACCTTGCCAAGTATGGCAATATCCCCCATCCCTCAAATTTATCAAGAATTATTCTAAATAAAAATGCTAATTTTTTTTATCGTGCTTGCGGGAGCGGATATTATTTACACTAATCCATCCCCATTTATCACGCAAGCCCCCTCTTTTAAGAGAGTATTTTCTTTATATATCCCAAAAAGCAGAAAAATCAAAGAATAAAAGAACTCTTTTTATTTTTTATTAAAAAAGAATTTGGTTGAGGAGTTTGATATAAATTTATTATAATAAGGAATTATGGAAGAAACAATGAGCTGGTATTTGCAGAAAGCGGAGGGGGGTACGGTTTTTGGGCCTGTTACTTTCGACCAAATCAAGGACTGGGCGAATTCGGCACAAATTTCTCCTCTGGATAAAATTTCCAATGATGGAGAGAGCTGGGTTAAGGCACCTCAATTTGCCGAATTGGAAATGGATTGGTTGATTGAGCCCGCGCCTGACCAGCTTTATGGACCGACCACCATCTATGCCATTCGTGAGTTTCTGCGGATAGGGGAAGTTTCTCCGGAATGTACGGTGATTAATTGTCGAGAAGCAACGACACACAAACTTTCCGAAGTACGCGAAGTATTCATAGATGCAGAGTTAGGGGTACCATCCGAGCCAAAACGCACCGGGATCAAAGACCATTTGCAGGCAAGAGTGCGTCAATTGGAACATCTCATCATGGAAGAACGCAAGTTGCGAATGGAAGCCGAAATCAAATTAAGACGGCTGGAAGAGAAAGTGGATTCCGGAAAAGATATTTAACCGGACACCCGAACGCACTTTTTTTAACGCTTCCCCTTTTTTTCAAATCAAATGCGAGGCCACTCAACCAGCTTCGACCGGGCTCCGATTGATGGCATCAATCAACTGACGGATTCGTCCGAACTGGTGTCGATCCGGTGAGAGGACGATTCTTGGCAGCGAAGCGAGTTTAGGTTCGTTTCTCTCCTGTGGTAAAAGTTCTCGCTGACGAATATTCCCCTGCACAAGCAAATCCCGAAAATCCTGATCCAGTAATTTTACGGCATCTTCCGTCAAGGGCTTCATAATCCGGATTGACATCTCATCCCGGACCCAGCGATAGGAATGGAAATTTTTATAAAACAATAAAATTTCTTCTGCGGCCACATCGATATCGTCCGTCATGCTGAACAAATGGAAATCGGCCGGGGAAATAAGTTTTAGTCGGAGCAAATGATTTTTTACAAAATCGTACCAGGTTTTCCAATACGTGCCGCCGGGTTTATCCACAAGGATCAGGGGCATAATCCGCGCTTTTCCTGTCTGCATAAGCGTCAATGCTTCGAACCCTTCATCCATCGTTCCAAATCCACCGGGGAAAAGCACAATCGCATGGGTTTCTTTCAGAAAATTCAATTTCCTGGTAAAGAAATAGTTAAACATCACGAGTTTTTCATCGCCTTCGATTGTTTCGTTCGCTCTTTGTTCGAATGGGAGGTTAATATTCAGTCCGAAGCTATGGCGACGTCCGGCGCCTTTTTGTGCGGCGCCCATAATGCCGTCACCGCCTCCTGTCAGGACCATGAACCCCAGATCTTTTAATTTTCGGCCAAATGCCTCCGCGGCCTTAAACTCCATTTCTTCAGGAGCTGTCCGGGCGGAGCCAAACACCGTGACTTTGCGTACATGCTGATAGGGACGAAAAACATTTGCCGCATTTCGCAATTCTTTCAGAGTCCGGCTGATCAGTTTTAGATCCGCTTCTGCAAATTCATCCTTTGCCATCCGCAAAATCGTCGTGATCATTTCCTGATAAAGCCTCTGATGAGGTCCTGGCTGCCAATCCTGCACCAGTTCTTCAATACGGCGATCAAATTCCAAATCTCCAGTAGAACCTGTAACCCTATCGTTTCTTTTGAAATTCATTTAAAAGTATATTCCCTGCTTATGATTGCGTGCCCCCGCCACTGTTCCGGATTTTTTCCAACAAATGGCATTATTTTTTCATTAACTTTCGAAACAGCACAATTCCCAGACCAATAAATAAAATATTCGGCACCCATACCAGTATCTCCGGCTTTGCAGCAGGATTCTCCCGGAAGGTATCTGCGATAATAATAAACAAAAAATAAATAAAAGCAATGGCGAGACTGATTGCAAATCCAATGGACGTTTCCCGCCTCTGTGCAGTGATCCCCAGGGGAATCGCAATCAATGCAAAAGCAATACATGCCAGCGAAAATGAATACCGTTTATTGACCTCTGTCCGCGCAGCAGACAATTCTTCTTCTGAACTTTTTTCTGCAGACATACGGCTTAACTCCTTTACCGTCATCGAACTGAGTCCACGTCGCTGACGGTTCTGTTCGTACAATTCTTTTAATGAAATCGCAATCACACCCTCTTCCATGGTAATCCCATGCTGGGTCAAATGATAACGCCGAGGATTTTCTTCATCTCGCTGTTCGTAGCGTGCATCATATAATTTTAACCGAATCTCATGGTTATCTGGATCTAATTCCGCCCCGGCCTCAAGGCTGTCTGCCTGCAATTCTCCACGTTGTGCATGCACCACACGAACAGGGACATTTTTTTCATTCAGTTCAAAAATCAACAGATTTTCCAACTGACTCCCCTCTTTTTTCCCGACATAAATTTTTCTTCCGGGAAACTCATCAATCACCTGATCGCTCCCGAATAATGCAATCGGATTACTGGTCGCAATATCAAATAATGCGGTACGCATTCGCTCATGTGCACGCGGTGCCACATCCACGTTAATCCACATACATATCCCCGAAAATACAAGCGCAAGAAGCAATACCGGAATCGCCACCCGAAAAACACTGACCCCACTCGCTCGTAGTGCTGTCAATTCACTCTCGGCCGACAATTTTCCAAACGTCAGTAAAACCGCCGTCAAAAATCCCCACGGAATGGTAAAACTTAACGAAAATGGCAACACATACCCAATAAAACTAAAAATAAAATCCAGCGGAACATCATGGTTCACCAGCAAATCCAGCAGTTTTTTGAAAATATTCCCTAACACCAGCACAATACTCAACACCCCCACAGCAAATGCGGACGTCATCAAAACCTGGGAACCTATGTAACGATCTATAACCTTCATTGTCTATCCCTGCAAACTTCTCAGCAGTCTACAACCCTCCTCAAAATTCAATC